>NZ_JBAGBW010000016.1 GCF_039822205.1 Thermodesulfobium sp. 4217-1 | reverse complement strand
AGGCATGAAAAAGGGTATGGAGAAAGGTATGGAGAAAGGTATGGAGAAAGGTATGGAGAAAGGTAAGATAGAGGGCATGATTATTGAAGCCCAGGATTTACTTTTAGATGCCATTGAAGCCAAATTTGATAAAGTTCCAAGAGATATAAAGCTATTGGTGAAAAAAACGAAGGACAGGGAGAAGTTAAGAAGAATACTTAAAGCTACTATCAAGGTTCAAAGTATAGATGAAATAAGAGATATGTTTTAAATTAATATTGTTTTCTTAGTTATTGCTTGTAAGAGTTAAGTTTATTTCTTCTATTCACTCTTTCTTCGTAACTGTGTTATAATGTGTTTGCTTTTTGGAGAGGTGCTGGAGTGGCCGAACAGGCTCGCCTGGAAAGCGTGTAGATGGCTAAAACTGTCTCGAGGGTTCGAATCCCTCCCTCTCCGCCATTTTTATCCCTGCCCACACAGAGGGCAAAACCCATAGGGAGGTGTTTTGTTGATAAATTCAAAGTTTTATGAACTAGTAATTCTCTTCAACCCAAATGCGGAAGAGGAAAAGATCGATGCGTTGATGAAGCGTATTCACGATCTGATTGCAAAAAATTCCGGTGAGCTTATAAAAAGCGACAACTGGGGCAAAAAAAGATTAGCTTATACGATTGACGACCTGCGTGAAGCTATCTATTTCTATGATGAATTTAAGTTGGTAACATCTGCGGTTTCAGAAATCGACAGAATTTTGAAGATTAATGAAATTGTGATTCGTCATATGATAGTCAAAAAACCAGATATCCTTCAAAAAGTAGTCGTGAGTGCTGATAAGGAGGATAATCAGTCAAAAAAAGGAGAGACTGATTCTGATGAGCAGATTTAATAAGGTCATATTAGTAGGTAGGCTTGTTAAAGATCCAGAACTCAGATACACTGCTGATGGCATACCTGTGGCGAGTTTGACTATTGCAGTCAATAGGATTAACAGAAAGAATTCTACAGATCAAACAAATGCAGATTTTTTCAATATAGTAGCCTGGCGCGCTACTGCTGAATTTGTCAGTAACTATATGAGAAAAGGAGTACTATTTCTTGTAGAGGGCAGATTACAAAATAGGAGCTATGAAACCAAAGAAGGCTCTAAGAGAACTGTTACTGAGATTATTGCTGATAGCGTTCAGCTTCTGACGCCCAAGCAAGACAATTCCCAAAAGTCAGCTACTGGAGAAGAAAGCGCTGAATTAGAAGATTTTATATTTGATGATGACTTTTCTAAGGGTGACTCTCCTTTTTAGAAATTGGAGAGCGTGAGCTTTAAGTAGCTACTTGATTAATTTTAAATTTTATTACTTATTTTAAATTGTCTTGAAATAGAAGGAGGGTTTTAATTGGCATTACAGAATACAAGAAAAAGAGTTAGACGTAAGGCCTGTTCTTTTTGTGCAGAAAAAGTTAAGTTTATTGATTATAAAGATGTAAATCGTTTAAAGAAGTATCTAAGCGATAGAGGTAAGATTTTGCCAAAAAGGGCTACTGGAGCTTGCGCTAAGCATCAAAGGCAGCTTACTACAGCGATAAAAAGGGCAAGGATGATCGCTCTTTTGCCATTTACTGTCGACTAAAAGATTAATCGTGAGTAGTTAGCACTTAAACTTGTAGTAGTTTACTTGAATACATCAAGACCTATAGCTAACTACTCACTTTTATTTAAGGAGGTCCTTTGTTTAAAAAAAACTTTGATGCCATTGAGGTTTTGCTAGTATCGGCCTTAGTGGTATTTCTTGTTTTATTTGGTATTTATGTGCCAACATTAGGTTTTTTGGGGCTTCTATTGATGGCTGCACCTATTTGTGTGATCACGTATAAAAAAGGCATTGTTCAAGGCATGATTGCCCTGCTTCTATCTGGCATCATTATAGCTATTTTTCTACCATACATAATTTCTGTAGTTTTTTGTTCAATTAATTTTTCTTTGGGTATAGTTATGGGGGCAATTTTAAAGAGAGAAAAGCCGATAAATGTTTTGCTCGGCTCTACTGCAGCTCTTGCCGGGCTATTTGCTTTAGGAGCGGCATATATTATCTTTTCTGGCCCAAAGGATCTTTTAAACAATATTTATACGAGCTTTGAATCATTTATGGTGACCTACTATCAAGGGTCTTCGGGCGTAACACCTGAAGAGGTTAAACAATTTGTAAAATATTTTGAAATATATCTCCCCTCTATATTGATACTGTTGTTTTTTCTGTGGTCTCTCTTCCAATATAGAGTTGTTTCTTATATTTTAAAATATGTCTATAAAATTGAAGTTACTAAGTTTGGAAATTTCAAAGATATTCACGTTCCTTATGAGTTAAGTCTCTTATTTTTGCTTACTTTAGTAGCAGCCTTTTTACCGATACCGACTGAATTTAAAAACGCTTTTTTAAACATTGAATCGATACTTACTTTTGTGTATATAGTTGCAGGGGCTTCTGTGCTCTTGTATATACTGTCAAAAAAATTGATTTTGAAAAACGCTTTTTTATCTAAAACTATAAGCATATTTATAGTTTTGTTGTTTGTAATATTGCCCTTTTTGAGCTTTTCGTTAGTTTTTTTTGGAGTGTTTGATTCTGTTTTTAACATTAGAAGATTTATTAGATGATTTTCTCGTTTCTTTTCGCTTTCTAATTTTTGTAATATTGCCTTTGAAATTTCAATCTTGTAGGGAGGATATATAGTATGGATAAGATTAAGGTATTGCTTACACAAGATATAAAGTCTCTTGGCAAGACAGGGGATATAGTCGAGGTCTCTCAGGGTTATGCGAGAAATTTTTTGTTTTTAAAAAAGATGGCAAAAGAGGCTACAAAGTCAATTATAGAAGAATATGAGACAAGAAAGGTTGCAAACAAAAAGAAAGAAGATAAGAGATTGACTGATGCAAAGGCTTTGGCACAGAAGCTCTCTTCTACAAATATAGTGATCAAGGCAAGGGTTGGCGAAAATAACAAATTTTATGGAGCTATAACCTCAAAAGATATCTCTAATAAATTAAAAGAGTTAGGGTTTGATTTTGATTCAAAACAAATAACCTTTGATGGCGCTAAGATGCCAGGAGAATATGAGGCAAAAGTGAGGGTCTATCCAGGAGTTTTTTCTGTAATTAAATTCTTGATTGAAGGTGCCTCTGATTCATAGTATCCTGTAGCTATGGAAATAATATGTTTAAATTTGATTGACCCTTTTTTGTAAAATATTATGGATCTTGACTATATCAAGAAACAGATCTCAATAACAGAGATTATTGGACATTATGTTCATTTGAAACAGCAAGGGAAGAGCCTTATCGGGTTGTGTCCCTTTCACAACGAAAAAACTCCATCTTTTCATGTAAACCCCGAAAAAGGCCTTTTTTACTGCTTTGGATGTAAGACTGGCGGGGATGCTTTTGCTTTTCTTATGAAACTTGAAAATCTTACTTTCGTAGAGGCATTTAAGAAGGCTGCCTCAATTTGCGGTATTGAGATATCCTCTGAATTTGAGAGCTCGTCAAAAGACAAGGTTCTAAAGGTGCTTAGTGAGGCAGGCGAGTTTTTTAAGGAAAGTCTATGGAAAGAAATTGGAAGTGGGGCTTTGAATTATCTGCGTTCAAGGGGTTTTTCTGATGATTTTTTGAAAGAATATGAAATAGGATTCGTTCCAGAAGATGCAGTGGATCTGGTCGAAAGACTGAAGAAACTATCTATCTCTGAAGATATAATTTATAAATCTGCTATATTTTCAAATATAAGGGATAGCATATTGCGTCTTGCTGGCAGGATTTCCTTCCCTATCAAGGATGCAGAAAATGAAATTGTGGCTTTTGGCGGAAGGCTGATAACTAATGCATTAGACTCCCCTAAATATCTAAATTATCCTGATACCGTTGTCTTCAGGAAAAAGAATACGCTATTTTTAATCGATAGGGCCTTTGAACACATAAAGAGTTCAAGAAAGGCTATATTGGTCGAGGGTTATCTTGATGCTCTGATGATGCATCAGAACTCTTTTAGAAACACAGTTGCATCTCTGGGAACTAGCGCTAGTCCATCTGCCTTTAAGAGGATAGATAAGATCGTAGATAGATTAATCATTATGTATGACGCTGACGAAGCTGGTAAGATTGCTACAAATAGACTCTTAAATATGACAGATCAATTTACTTGCAGCCTTTCTGTCGCAACTCTCCCCGATGGCTTGGATCCACATGACGTTCTTGTGAGGTCGGGCAGGACAGCTATGGGAAAAATTTTGCAAAATTATATTAGCGGCGTAGATTTTCGAGTCAATCTTATCTTTTCTGATATTTCTAATACCATTGAGTCAAAAAGACAAAAATATAGACTGGCTATTTCACAGATACAAAACCTTGGCGCAGAAGAGATCGATGAATTTGTAAAAAAGGTTAGCGAAAAACTGCATATTCCACAATCAAGGATTCTGTCGGATTCGGAAAGGATATCGAAAAGAAAGATATCTGGAGAAAAGATAGTCTATGGTTCTGTAAATTATCTTGATAGACATATTTTGAGGACAATTATTGAGAGACCTGACTTTTACTTTTTGCTTAAATCTTTTGATTATTCTATGCTTTTTAGCGATGATGAATTTTTGCAGGCAGCAGAAGAGATTTTTAGTAAGGATGGATTTGATTTGGACGACAATATTTTCGAGCTGTCTGATAAAACAAAGGCTAAAATAAGTCAGGTTATCTTAGAGGATATACCAATTATTTCAGACGATCAGTGGGAAACGATATTACAACTTGCGTGGACAAGAAAAAATATGTTAATTTTAAGAGAAAATCTCTCCACCAACAAAGAAGCAAAGGTTGAATTTTTAGACCTGGCAAAAAAGGAAAAAGAACTTTCTTTAAAAATTGCAAAACTAGCGTTTGAGAAATGAAATTAATATGCTGTGTAAAAAAATAATATGGCAGAAAAGGATAAAAATAAAGTTAATAAAGTAGTAATTAATAGCGAAGAGGAAATGACTGAGTTCGGCGATAAAGTCAGCCAAATTCTTGAAAAGGGCGACGTTTTGCTCTTGGTAGGGGATCTGGGATCTGGCAAGACTACCTTTGTGAGAGGGATTGTGGGTACAGCCTTTAGCCCGAGTTTCACTCTCTTGAACAAGTACGATTTTAAAGACACAAGAATTTATCATCTTGATTTTTATAGGTTGGAAAAGCCAGATTTTGCCCTTTTTATGGAGCTTGAAGAAATTGAAGATGAGATTGTAATAGTCGAGTGGCCAAAATTTGATTTGCCAATATTTAAAAACGCAACGGTTTTTGAATTTGTTTTATATGAGGATCATAGAGAGATCTTTATTCGTGGGGGGAAGGCTGCTGAGTATTGCAGTCTTTTCAATAAAAGTTAATCTTAAGGGACGGTGAAAAATATTAAATTTTTTATTGCGAATGTAAATGATGAGACTTTTTTTATGATAGCCAACGGCAAAGACATTAAAAATTTCAGTTTCAAAGGACATTTGTCAGATCAACTGCATCTTCGATTTAGTCATTTTTTAGATCTGTATAGTATTAATATCAATGAAATTGATTCAATTTACGTTTGCAGGGGTCCTGGCTCATTTACCTCATTGAGAATGATCATATTATTTGCTAAGACTCTATGTCTTTGCTTGGGCGCAAGTCTCTACTCAGCTAATGTCTTTGAAATATTTTTATCCAATATAAAAGAAGAAAAATATAATATGGCTCTTCTTTCAAAAAAGAAAACCTATTATCTTGCTGACTGTTCGCGTGATAGCAAATTTTGTAACTATAAATTGGCAGAAGAAGACGAAGTTATAACTACAAAAGGATTTTTCATAGGAAATTGCGAGCTGAAGAATTTTGTGAATATTTCTATAAATGACATTAAAATAATATATGAGATTTTCAAGAAAGAGGATATATATAATTTCGAACCAGAATATGGGGTCGATCTTAATGTCAAAATATGGAACCGTTCGACATTAACATAATGAACAATGAGGATAGTGCTTTTGACAAAATTGATAAATCCCAGATAAACATCTCTCCTGTCTCTGAGGCCTACTGTGAGAATTTGATGGAATTTGGCAAACGTTTGCCTTCTTTCTATCCAAATATAGATTTTTTGAAAAAAGATTTGCAAGATCCGATGAAGTGTTTTTATATAGCCATTTATAACAATATGCCAGTTGGATTCGTTTCGTTTTTTAAAGTCTTTGATGAGGTTCATCTTGCATATATATACGTTGAGGAAGGCTTTAGAAATATTGGTTTGGGCAGCAGGCTATTTAAGCATGCAGTTGAGAATTTTTTCCTTAATGGTAAAGAAATGTGGCTTGAGGTGGAGTCTACCAATGTTCTTGCCTGCGCCTTTTATACAAAATTGGGTTTTAGAATTATATATAAGAGAAAAAATTATTATGGCGAACATAAAGACGCATGGATAATGAAGAGAGAGGCATAAGATTTACTTTGATATAGCTGATAGGATAGATATGGCCATACCAAATGGATCGGTTGGGTTGGGGCTTCGAACGGTAATCTCTTCTTTTGAAGATTTTATAAAAAATGAGCTCTTTTTTATTTTTTCTGTGTATTCATCTTTATTCGGGGCAATTTTTAGCCTGTCTTTCAGAATGTGTAGCTCTTTAATCCCCAATTTTGTGGCTTTTAACCTTATTAGTGTTACTAAAAATATATTTAGAAGTCCTTGGGGCATCTTGCCAAATCTGTCTTCGACTTCTTCCTGTAAAGAATAAAGCTCTTCTTCGTTCTCAATTTTCTGTAGTCTCTTGTATAGATCGATTCTTAGCCCCTCTTCGTTTATATAATCTTTATCAATAAATAGTTCAATGTGAGCTGTTACCTGAGTGAGCTCCTTTGCAGAGCCCCTTATTCTTGACAGCTCTTCCGATATCATTTCGGTGAACAATTCAACGCCAATATTCTCCATGTGTCCATGTTGTTGTGTGCCCAATACATTTCCGGTTCCTCTTATCTCCATATCCTTTAGGCTTATGTTAAAACCGCTTACAAGAGCAGAATTTTTTTGGATTGTATAGAGCCTTCTCCTGGCATCTTCTGTAATTTTTTTATCTGAGTTGTATAGAAAATATGCATAACCTTGCTTTGAGCTTCTCCCCACTCTCCCCCTCAACTGATAGAGTTCAGAGAGTCCAAAGAGATCGGCATTGTTTATGATTATAGTGTTCACCTGAGGTATGTCTAAACCAGATTCTAATATAGCAGTTGATATTAAAACGTCTATTTCTGAGTTTAAGAATTTTTCTAAAGTCAATGATATCTCTTGTGGGCTTTTTTGTCCGTGTAGAATGGCACAACTAACGTTATTTACTATACTTTCTACTCTGTCCCTTAGATTGTTTAGGTTTGCGATTCTTGCATCGACGATAAATACCTGTCCGCCCCTGTCTATTTCTCTGAGTATAGCCTCTCTAACTATTACGTCTTTAAATACCGATACTATTGATCGAATTGGCATCCTGTTTTGCGGGGGCGTAAAGATCGTAGATATATCCCTTAGACCGCTTAGCGCCATATTTAGCGTTCTGGGTATGGGCGTCGCAGATAGAGATAAGACATCAAGCTCTGTTCTAATTTTTTTGAAGCGCTCTTTCTGCATAACGCCAAACTTTTGTTCTTCGTCTATGATTAATAGCCCTAAATTTTTAAATTTTACATTTTTTGATAACAAAGAATGCGTGCCTATAATTATATCTATTTTATTTTCTGCAAGATCTTGCAATATCTTATTCTTATTTCCTGACGAAATTCTTGATAGGCCTTCTACTCTTACTCCAAGTGCATCAAACCTATTCTTGAATGTTCTAAGGTGCTGATCTGAGAGCAGAGTTGTTGGAGCCAGAACCGCAACCTGTCTTGATGCGAGCACTGCTCTATAGGAAGCTCTTATCGCAATTTCTGTTTTGCCAAATCCCGCATCTGCTACTATGAGCCTGTCCATTGGATAGGGTTTTGACATATCTGAAAATACATCTTCAATGGCCCTTTCCTGATCTGGCGTTTCTTGATACATGAAGCTTTCTTTTAGGTCTAACTCTTCTATAGAAAGTTCTTTGCCCTTTGAATAAGCATCTCTGTGAACATTCTGTCTGGATGCCTCAATGAAAACTATCTCGTGGGCTATCTTCTCTGCAAACTCTTTAGCTCTCTTTTTTTTTGCGACCCACTCGTTTGATTTCAGGCTTGAGAGTTCTACATCATCTGGGCCTATATACTTTGAGAGCCTTGTAAACTCTTCAACCGGAATATATAGCAAGTCTTTGTCTTTGTATAAAATCTGTGCATATTCTTTTTGTACACCGCTAAAATTCATTAGCTTTAGGCCTGAGAATCTTCCAATGCCATGGTCTCTGTGAACTACCAAATCGTTATATTGGAGCTCCTGCAGACTTGTTATATTTTTACGCCTACAAGTTGTTTCCTTTGCCTGCCTTGTTGAGAATTCTTGTGAGGTAAAGATTATAAAATTTTCTCTTATATTATATTTTTTTGCAATTTCTTTATCTATTCCGATAATTTCTATGCCAGCAGGATAGGTTTTTTCTGACAATATTATCTGAGGGCCTTCTAGATCTTTTATAAAATCTGGCATATGATTGATTGATATTTCGACAGTGTAACCAGATTTTAGATACCACTTTAGAGTATTTTGAATGTCTTCTGTTCTGCCCCTGGGCAAAGGCGGCGCCTGATTTATTTCTTTTGCAAAAGGTTGCAAGAGGCCTTTGTCTAAGCTGATGATGTCCTTATGATGACAGCTAACCTCAGAGCTGCCCTGGGTTGATGGACAAACAAAATTTTTAACTCTATTAACAAAAGAAGGCATTTGTACGTATATGTTGTTTTCAATCTGAAAGGTTCTGAGTTTTTTAGTTTCTTGCAGAAGTCTTTCTATCTCAGATTGGATTTGGTCTGTTTCAACAAAAAAGATAGAGTCAAAATCATCTGGTAGAAATTTTAAGTCCTTCTTAAAACATAGATAATTTTCAATGCCAGAGAAATTCGTGTCTGACATAATATTGTCTATCTCATCAGATATCAGATCTCTGTCATTTTTGGGCAGGCTCTCGAAAAATGATTTGATATTTTCTTTTTCTTCATCTGAAAATTTTAATGGTTTAATGGTTATTAGATTAAAATTTTCTATTTCCTGTAAGGTTCTTTGGTCTTCTGGATTGAAAGATTTTATCTGTTTAAGCGTGTTGTCGCTAAAAATAAGCCTTATCGGAGCTTCTAAGTAAAATGGAAAGATGTCCAACAACATTCCTCTTACTGCAAATTCTCCTGGCAATTCGCAAAGACTCTTTCTAACGTATGTAGTGTTTAGCATACTTATTAGATTGTCCCTATCAATCTCTATGCCAGAGATGAGATTAAAACTTTGAAAATTATCTTCGAGAGGCGAGAGGATGGCTTTTACAGAGCTTAACATAGTGTAATCGCTTTTGTGCGCTATAATCCTTTGAGAAGTTATCCTGGGAGATGGTGAGAGCCTTTCCCCAAACAGAATATCCCACGCTGGATATAGTGAAAGTAGCAGGGCCTCTTCCCTTTCACTACCATGTTTGGAGATTCTTCTGAATAGGGCGTATACTTCTTGGGATAGCTTTTCGTTTTTGTAGACAAAAAGCGACCTCTTTTTCTGTTTCATACAAGAGTCAATTAGAAATAGTGCACTCTCAAATTGAATATCTATTACACGATCCTTGTATGATTTTGTGATACGCTTCAATATATTATCAAAGAGATCTTCTATGAATTTCAATTAATTCTCCCTTTCAAGGATTTAGCGCAAGGACGTTTAGGAGATAATTTTAACTCTGCCGCATTTTTCAAGCGCTAAACTCGCTCCCTTTTCCAAAAAAATCTCAAGACAATTTTTTGCAGCATCAAATATTTCAGGTAAATACAGCATTTCATCACTGTTAAACCTTGACAATACATAGTCTTTTGCCTCAGCGTTTTTTTCTCTTCCTATGCCAATCTTTATTCTTGGAATTGAATCTGTCCCAAGGATATCTATAATCGATCCTATGCCTTTGTGCCCTCCAGAACTTCCTTTTGGTCTAAACCGTATCGTTTTGAAATCAAGATCCATATCATCGTATATAACTATAATGTTTTTTGGTTCAATTTTGTAAAAACTTGAAACCTCTTGAACTGCAATTCCCGACCTATTCATATACGTGGTAGGTTTTAGAAATATCAGATTGTTAATTTTAGTTTTGTATCCTGACAGCTTTATGCCAAGACTGTCTGCTAAGAAGTCCAAAAATAAAAAACCTATATTGTGTCTGGTTAGGCTGTATTCTTGTCCTATGTTGCCAAGCCCTACTATGAGAAAAATCTCTTTTTTGTCGAATAAGCAATCTAAATTCATATTTATTTAGCTCCAAAGTTTATAGATATTAGGATGTAAGTTATATATAAGATAAAGTTTATGGACAGTGCTTTTGGATTGATACTGCCCCTTCTTATTAAAAAATATAGATATAGAGAGGAAATAATTGTTATACAGCCTAAAATAAGCGCCCTCTCATCAAGGTGCCATGTACTTAGTGTCAGCCCTACTATTATTGGAAAGGAAGATTGGAATACCATTGCGCCTGTAATGTTTGACATAGCCAGATGGTCTTTGCCCTTAATAACCCAGGATATTGAGTTAAACTTTTCCGGGAGCTCTGTAGCTATCGGAGAAAGTATCACTGATATTATAAAAGGAGCAAGTCCAATAATTTTTGATACCGATTCAATGCTCGTTACAAAAAAATATGATGACAAAACAATTCCGCACAACCCAATGGCCAATTGCGAAAATATAAATATATTTGAAGGGTATGCTGACTTACAAAATATAAGGGGGTGTAGTTCTTCTTCTTCGAAGCCCTCATCGTTTTTGAAAACTATGTATAGATATGCCAGATAAGATATTAGAAAAAATATAACAAAAAAGCCTCTTAGCTGTTCTGCAAAGAGCGATATCAATAGCGCCGCAGAAAAATTTAATATAAAAAACTTTATGTCTAAGAGAAGAGATTCTCTTTTAAAATTTAGATTGCTATCTTTTTTTCTAAAGATAGCCGGTATAGCTAGCAAAGAAAAGGTTAGCGTTGAGAGCATAAGAGGCGCGCCCAAAATTGCTCCTATGCCAATTTCTTCTCTGGAAGTAAAGGTCGGGATGGTTATAAGGGCTATTATTGGCACAATTGTTTCTGGCAGGGCAGTTGAAACTGCACTAAATACGCTGCCCACCACTGAGTGACCGAAATTTAGACTTTTTCCAAGCCATTCTACGGCATTTGTAAATAATTCACAGAATGCTAAGATGGCGAGCAAAGATATGAGCAACACAAAAAAGTCCAATATTATCAATGTCCTGTTCTATATCTTGTGAATCATTGCAACTTCATCACAATCAGGGAATTTGGGGCATTTTACGCAATCTGACCATATTTTTTGCGGTAGATGTGACTTATCTACTATGTCAAATCCTGCAGATTTAAAGAAAACAACCTGATAGGTTAGAGCGAATACCTTTTTTAATTTAAGTTGTTTTGCCTCATTAATAAGAAAATTCACAATCTCTTTTCCTATTCCTCTTCTTTGATATTCTGAGCTTACAGATAGGCTTCTTATCTCTGCTATATCATCCCAAAATATATGAAGTGCTCCGCAACCGCATACTTTTCCATCGATTTCTACCACACAAAAATCTCTTATACATTCGTATATATCAGATAGCGGTCTTACAAGCATAAGATCGTGTTTGGCGAAGCCTTCGATCAAGGCTTTTATCTTCTTTGCATCATCAATCCTGGCTTTTCTAATAATTTCAATTTCCTCCTTTTTCCAAGCTATTTGTATTAATTAACACAACTGCCACAGAATACTCTTTTTCATGGGATATCGAGAGTAATATTTGTAAACTTGATGTATCTAACTTATCGGAATATATCCTTATGGTCGCTCCTTCATTTCTCTTGCCGCATATTTCTATTTGTTTCATTTCCAGGCGCACAGAGCAGTATTGATAAATAGCTTTTATGCAAGCCTCTTTTGCCGCAAACCTTGCAGATAAGCATTCTACAAAAGATTTTTTACTTAGACAATATTCTATCTCATTTTCTGTATATATTTTTCTGAGAAATTCATGTTTAAATCGATTGAAAACTTTCTCTATTCTTTTGTGGCTTACAATATCAATCCCTATCAAAAGGCACCCCTCTTTAAAGATTTTTTTAGTTTTACAGGGTCAAGAAGCTCTCTTTCATCGAGATTGATATATGGAAAGAGTTTCTCTGTTACATCAGGGACATAAATAATAACCAGCTTTTTCGCAGTCTGTAAAAATTTTCTCAGTTTGACTATTAGGTCGAGATCAATCTCTTTGGAATCTAAGTTTTTTATAAATGTAGAATTTTGCACAAGATAATCTCTAAATTGGATATCATTCGCATAGTGTTTCCATTGAGTTCTCAATTCTTTTATATATAGTCCTGGAAAGCCTCTTTCTATATACGCTATAGCGAACTCTATTGTGAAAAAGCTCGAACTATCAAGCGGACACAATAGAGAATATAATATAAGGTAGTCTTCCAGAGCATTTATAAATATCTGTGCAAATTTATAATTCATAGTTTATACTATTATAGTTTATTATGAATTGATCGTTGTTATTTTTTTTGTTTTTTCGTATAATCAAATATATTTTACTTTAGGTCTTTTTTATATAAAAGATCTGTGTTAGTATTATTGTCTTATTTTTAAATTCGGAGGTGAATGTTATAAGCAAAGAGTATGTCGTTAATGAAGAGATCCAGATCTACCCTAACGTTAGACTGATCGATATTGATGGTCAGCAATTGGGTGTGCAGACTACGCAAGAGGCTTTAAGGTTGGCGAGGACAAAAGGTAGCGATCTCGTGTTAATTGCTCCTCAGGGAAGCCCCCCTGTAGCAAGAATTATGGATTATGGAAAATTCAGATTTGAGCAGTCAAAAAAAGAAAAATCTCAAAGAAAACATCAAAGGCAGACTATCATTAAAGAAGTTCGTTTGAGACCTGCTATAGGCGGGAACGATCTTAAAACCAAGGCGAAAGCTGCACAAGACTTCATTGACGAGGGCAACAAGGTTAAACTTAGTGTTATATTTAGAGGCAGAGAAATGATTCACATGAATCAGGGAATAGAACTTGTTAACAAATTTTTTGGTCTACTCGAAAATGCTGTTTTAGAAAAACTTCCTGAGGTCGAGACAGAGAAACACCTTGTAGCAGTTATCGGCCCAGCTAAAATAAAACAAAAGATAGAACAAAAAGGAGGGTTGAAAGATGCCTAAGATGAAAACGTGTAGAGCAGCAGCTAAGAGATTTAGGGTAACGGGTTCTGGAAAGATTATCAGAAGACAGCAAAATAGGAGTCACCTCCTTTTTCATAAGAGCCCAAAAAGAAAGAGAAGCCTTTCAAATATTTTAGTCTTATCGGGCTCTGACCTGCCAAGACTTTTGATTCAGCTTCCATATCACAACGTAAATTAATTTTTAAATTTAGGATTTTTTAGGAGGAAAAGAATATGCGCGTTAAAGGTGGTTTTGTGACGCATAGGCGTCACAAGAAGGTTTTAAAGATGACTAAAGGTTTTAGGGGATCTTTGCACAGACTTTATAGGACTGCAAATCAGCATTTGCTTCATGCCCTTGCTTATGCCTTTAATGATAGAAGAAGGAAAAAGAGAGAATATAGAAGTCTTTGGATCGTAAGGATAAACGCTGCTGTGAGAGAATATGGTCTTTCATACAGCAAGTTTATTTGTGCTTTAAAGAAGTCTGGCCTCGATCTTGACAGAAAAGTTTTGGCACAGATGGCTCTTTCTTATCCAGAGCAATTTAAAAAGGTAGTAATGCAAGTCAAGGACTTGTAACTTTTTGAACATAAGCTTTGCTTCAAGGGCTGAAATTAAAGAATTGCTCAGAATGAAAAAATCTGGGCAATTTGTTTTTTTTGAGGGCTTTCATACTCTGGAAGAGGCTCTCAGAGCAAATTATTTGCCAGATCTTATCCTTTTAAAAGATGAAGAAATGCTCGAGAATGCCTTTTTTCAAGATAAGATTTTTACAGAAATATGTAAAAATTTAAAATTCACCATAGTTAAAGATGAGATCATAAAGAGACTTTCAAGCGAAAGGTCTCCAACCGGCATTATTAGCTTTGGCAGGCCTCCTGAACAAAAAGAGTTTGGTCCCTCGCCGTGGATTTATCTGGATAGGATTCAAGATCCTGGAAATCTGGGCACTATTTTGAGAAGTTCTCTGGCATTTGGATGCGGCGGTGTGTTTTTGTCTGAGGATTCTTGCAGCGTTTACAACTCAAAGGTTATTAGGTCATCAGCTGGAGCAATTTTTAAGGTGCCATTTAGAAGGAAAGGCTTTAATGAGATTATAATTGAAATGAAAGATGACTTAGAAGTATTTTCTTTTTCCCCAAGGGCTACTACGCCTTTTTTTAATTGTGAATTCACAAAAAGAACCCTTCTTGTTTTCGGAAACGAAGGCAATGGCATAAGCGATGATATTATTGGCATCTCTAACAAAACAGTTTGTATACCAACCCAAAGCGTTGAATCTTTAAATGTCGCTATGAGCATAAATATTGTTCTTTCCTTCTTGTATTTTAAAAAATTTAATTATTAATTGTAAACAGCTAAAGATTTAAAATGTGTAAATAACTTTTATGGAGGGGAATATGAAAAAAGTTAAGTGGTACGTCTACTTCATTTTTATTTTGTTTATTTGCCTGATTGTATCAAATGTGTACTGGATATTTGCAATCAATTCTGCTAAGGAAACTTATGATAGAAACTGTCAAAAAAACATTGAAAGTGTGAAAAAAGATTTAGGGGAGAAGTTTGCTAACGATAGCAAAGACTTTTTGACAGATATCTCAATACCATTAACCTTTTTTGTCAGGGATAGCATCCAGTCAAATAGAACTTATCAAGTGGAAGAGTGCTTTAATCAAATTGTTAAAAATAAAGGTTTTAGAGAAATTAGCTTTGTGAGCGGTAATACGATTCAGATATCTACTAATAAAAAATATGAAGGCTCTGACTTCTCAAGGTTTTATCCTGAACAATTTTCAAGCTTTCAAAAAATAACTGTTTTGAATGAAAAAGGTATTTTTTTTGTAGTGTCTCCTGTTATGAATATTAATGAAAAGGTTGGTTTTATAATACTTTCTTATGATTTAACTCAATAAATGCTAGTAACTATGTGGTATAATAAATTTGTATATTTTTTATTAAATCTTGAAGAATAAGGAGGGAGAAGTTTTGACAAATTTTTTAAGGGGGTTTGAGAAATGAAGGCTACATCTATTTTTGTGATCATTCTACTTCTAATCGTTGCTGTCTTAGCTTTGCTTTCTGTTTTAAGCGTACCAAGCGCTGTACTGCTTTTAATCTTCGGTTTTGCTATTTGGGCAATTGGATATCGCTATTATAGTGCCTTTCTTGCTGCAAAGGTAATGTGTTTGGATTCTGGAGCCGAAACTCCTGCATGTAAGATCAATGACGGGAGAGACTTTGTTCCTACTAATAAATATGTTTTATTTGGCCACCAGTTTGCAGCTATTGCAGGAGCTGGCCCTCTTATAGGCCCTGTTCTTGCTGCACAGTTCGGTTTTATGCCAGGGCTCCTTTGGCTGGTCATTGGCGCGGCTCTTGCTGGCGCAGTTCATGACTTCGTGGTCCTTGTCGCATCTACCAGAAGAGGCGCTTGTTCTCTGGCAGATATAGCAAGAAGAGAGATCTCTGGCCCAACAGGCAAGGTCCTCTCTCTTGCTACATTCTTAATTCTTGTCCTTGCCATGGCTGGACTTTCTATAGCTGTGGTAAATGCTCTTAAGAACTCCCCATGGGGTATTATAACTGTCGGCCTTACTATACCGATTGCTTTTATAATGGCCTTTTGGATGTATGTATTTCGCCCTGGTAAGATTTTGGAGGCTAGCCTTATAGGTGTGGTTCTTTTATTTGTCGTTACCTGGGTTGGTGGTTTGGTTCCACCACAATCAGAGATTGGGAGGATGCTAACCTTTGATGAGAATACTGTAAAAATTATTTTGCCTACTTATGCCTTTATAGCATCTGTTCTACCAGTTTGGATGCTCCTTCTCCCCAGAGATTATCTATCTTCATATATGAAGATAGGTGTAGCGGTTGCAATTGCAATATGCGTTTTTATAGTTCATCCAAATCTTCAAATGCCAGCTTTTACTAAATTTGATGCAGGCGGCGGCCCGATTATTCCTGGCCCGCTTTTCCCATATTTGTTTATAACAATTGCCTGCGGTGCCATATCTGGTTTTCACGCACTCGTTGGATCGGGTACCACGCCAAAAATGATAAGTTGTGAGAGTGACGCGAGATTTATAGGCTATGGAGCAATGATATTAGAAAGCTTTGTGGGCGTCCTTGCACTTATAGCCGCTTGTGTCCTGCCTCAGGGAGATTACTTTGCAATTAACACTCCTCCGGCAGTATTTGAAAAATTGGGCATGATTGCAAATCAGGTTCCTATACTGTCTGCAATGGTTCACGAAAATCTTGCAGGAAGGCCTGGCGGAGCAGTTTCTCTTGCTGCTGGCGTAGCCTATATAACCGAACAGGTACCATTTCTTTCTGGCATGATGGCCTATTGGTATCACTTTATAATTATGTTTGAAGCTATGTTTATTTTGTCTGCTATTGATGCTGGAACAAGAGTCGGCAGGTATCTTTTGCAGGAGTTCTTTGGATATTTTATACCTCAATTTAAAGATATGCACTGGAACTTCGGCATTATTTCCACTGGGTTTCTTATGTCTTTTTTTTGGGGCTATTTGCTTTATTCGGGCAACGTATCTACTATCTGGCCTATCTTTGGAGCTACCAACCAACTCCTTGCGACCTTTGCCCTTATAATATCTACCACTGAAATTCTAAGGAGAACTGGCAAGTTCTCTTACGCTATGGTCACATTTTTACCTGCTGTTTTTATGACAATTGTCACATTTTATGCCTGTTGGCTGAACTTTAGCCATATTTATATGCCTCTTGCAATGAAGGGCAACTTCGCTATGGGAATAAACGCATTTCTCTCATTGTTACTCCTTGCTATGGGTATATGGTTAGTATTAGATTCTATAAGAATTTGGTCAAATCTCTTGTCTGGTAAGGAAGCAAAGGGAACCAATATTTAAAATTTTCCAAAATCTATAACAAAAAGAAGTAGGGACGATTTTTGTCCCTATTTTTTTTGTTATACAATATACTTAAATATGTTTAACTTAGGTTAATAATTCAGGAGGTAAATTTGGCAAAGATTGCGGTTACTGGGGCAGCTGGCTTTATCGGATCAACCATCGTAGACTATTGGATAGAGAAGGGTCACGACGTTCTATCAATTGATGACTTATCATCTGGAAACATCGCAAACGTAAACCCAAAAAGCTTGTTCTTCCAGGGGGATATATGTTCTGATAGCACATCTGATAGGATATTGGAGTTCTCTCCTGACACAATCTGTCATCAGGCAGCTCAGATATCGGTGCCCTATTCGGTAACCCACCCATACACCGATGCAAAAACGAACATACTTGGCACGATAAAAATGCTCGAATGCGCTTCAAAATTAAAAGCAAAATTTTTATTTGCATCAACTGGCGGCGCTATATATGGTGAAATAAAAGATATTGCCACAGAAGATACAGAGCCTTGTTTGGTTTCTCCATACGCTCTTGCGAAGTTAACTTCTGAGAACTATATAAAACTTTTGGCTTTAAGTTCGGGGTTTAAATATGTGATTTTGAGATACTCAAACGTATATGGCCCAAGACAGGTGCCGCATGGTGAGGCAGGCGTAGTATCTATATTTATGGAAAATATAGTTAATGGTAAGAAGTCTGCTATAAACGTATTTCCTGAAGACAATGACGGAATGATAAGAGATTATGTGTTTGTTGAAGACGTTGTAAGGGCAAACGATCTTGCTCTTATGTCAGATGAGAGTGGAATATTTAACATTTCGACGGGCATGGCAACCAAGACTAAAGATATATTCTTATTAATTTTAGAGAGCGCAAAAAAATATGGTTTGTCAATACCTGATGATGCAACCATTCCAAATTATGCTGACGCAAGGTTGGGAGACCTTAGAAGGAGTTTGTTGGATTATAGCAGTGCCAAGAAAAACCTTAAATGGGAGCCAAAAACAGATTTAAAGAGCGGTATCGATATGACGGTAAGCTGGTTTCTAAAGAATAGGCCAGGCATTTAACCTGGCCGCGATATTAATATTAGACAGCTAAGTTAGATTCCTTGTTTATATCCTTTTGGACATCGTTGTAAATATACATAAGCTCTTTGTCAAACAAGGGCCTTTTTAGCTGAATTGATAGATTTCTAACGCTTTCCAGTATCATTTTTGTCTCTTCTTTGCTCAACTCTATGCCAAATTGATGAAATTTATTTTTTACTGCTGCGCTTCCAGAATGCTTTCCTATGATGATCTGCCTAACCAGACCTACTTCATCAGGTGAAAACGCCTCATAGGTTGTCGGATTCTTTAACACTCCATCGGCATGTATTCCAGATTCATGTGCAAATATGTTAGCACCGACAATCGTCTTCCATATTGGGATCTGTCTTGATGAAGCGTTGGCTACATATTCGCATATTTCAATAAACTTCTTTGTTTTGAATCCAAGATCAAGGTTGTGTATTATTTTAAGAGCCATTACTACCTCTTCCAAGGCAGCGTTTCCAGCTCTCTCTCCAAGGCCATTTACTGTTACTCCTACATATTTTGCACCACCTCTTACGCCTGCAAGTGCGTTGGCGGTTGCCATACCAAAATCATTGTGGGTGTGCATTTCTATATCAATTCCCGTGCTATCACATATAGTTTTAATTTTTGCAAAGGTCTCAAATGGATCAAGAATCCCTAAGGTATCACAGAATCTGAGTCTATCGGCTCCAGACTGTTTGGCTTTTTCGGCGAATCTGATCAAAAAATCCATGTCAGATCTAGATGCGTCCTCTGCGTTTGCTGAGACGTAAAGTCCCTTTGATTTTGCAAATTCAACTGTCTTACACATTGAATCAAGCACGTCTTCTCTCGATGTTTTTAATTTGTGTTTAATGTGTATGTCGGATGTGGATATGGATATTGCTACAGCATCAACTCCGCAGTCAATTGAATTTTTTACGTCTTCAATTACCGCTCTGTTCCAGGCCATTATCGATGCTTTTAAACCTAAGTTTACTATCGATCTGATAGCTTCTTTTTCTCCACCTCCCATAGCAGGTATTCCTGCTTCGATCTGATTAACGCCTACTTCGTCTAAGAGTTTTGCAATGTGGATCTTTTCCTGGTTTGCAAAAACAACTCCAGCCGTTTGTTCGCCATCTCTGAGCGTTGTGTCGACAATAAAAATCTTATCAGTAAAGTCTTTGAGAGTTGGATACAAACCTATCACCTCCTGAATATTTCTTATAAAATTTTAGTGTAAATGGATATTTTTGTAAAATTTTATAAATTGTCAGACAATTTTACACTACTCTGGAACAGGATGCCTTCTTTGAATTTTATTATTTTTATATGTTAAAATTAGACATATAAAAATTTTTCCTAAGGAGCAACGATATGCAAGAGATGCTGCAGGTAGTAGATTTATGGGTATCTGTAGAGGGCAAGCAAGTTCTCAAGGGAGTAGACTTCTCTATGGGGTATGGGGACGTATACGTTCTTTTTGGACCGAATGGAGCTGGTAAAACCTCCTTTATGATGTCTTTGATGGGTTTTCCAAAATATAAAGTCGATCATGGCAAGATATTTTTTAAAGGGGAAGACGTTACAAACAAGGATATATATGAAAGGTCAAAAATGGGCATTGGTCTATCATTCCAGAGACCTCCAACGGTCGGAGGCGTAAGCCTGGAAAGATTGATAAATTTGTTGAGCAAGAACAACGGTATCTCTGATGAAGAAGTTGAAGTTATTTTGGAAAATCTGAAGATTAAAGAACATATAAAGAGATCAATTAATGATGGATTTTCTGGCGGAGAGATGAAAAGATCTGAGATATTGCAACTTATGTTACAAAAACCTGAATTTGTGCTTATAGATGAGCCCGAATCGGGCGTGGATATGGAGAATATTGCTCTTGTAGGCCATGCCATAAATCATTTGCTTGGCAAAGATAAGGTGAGAAGCCCCAAAAGGGGTGCCTTGATAATAACCCATACAGGCTATATTCTTGACTTCGTTAACGCTGACAAGGGTTATATTTTCATAAACGGTAGGGTAATATGTAGCGGTAATCCAAGAGATATGCTAAATGAAATAAAGCGAAATGGTTATAAGGGGTGTCAGGTATGCCAATAAGTGAAAATAGGCTTTCTGAAATAAAATCGTTAGCTGCTGCTGCAAAGGATAAAAAGGCTCTATTAGGTCCTGACGTTGATCTGGAAAGATTTAAAGAGCTTGCCCAAAGAGATAGAGTTGAGAACCTGTCATCTTTAAAGGCCCAAACTATGGAAGCCGCTATTATGAGCGGTATGGATATAAAAGAAGATGTCAGAAGTGGCTCATTTGTTCAGCTAAACCATAGCGTAATATATGAGAGTCTCAATGAAAAGTATAAAGATCAGCTCCAGATAATGAGCACAGATGACGCGGTAGAAAAATTTGATTTTATTGAGGATTATTTTTGGAGGATAGTTAAGCCTGATCAGGACAAATACACCGCTGCGGTTGCACTTAATCCTTCGCACGGATATTTTATGAGGGTTTTCCCAAATCAGCATATAGAATACCCTTTGCAAGCGTGTTTGCTCGTGGATGAGAACAACATAAGCCAAAACGTCCACAATATCATCATCGTCGAAGAGGGCGCATCTCTAAACGTTATTACAGGGTGCTCTCTTTCAAAGAACGATGCTGAAGGCATTCATCTTGGAATTAGTGAATTCTATGTGAAAAAGGGTGGTAGTCTAACCTTTACAATGATTCACAACTGGGCAGATAATTTTGACGTAAGGCCAAGAACGAGCATTCACCTTGAAGAGGACGCCAAATTTGTTAACAATTATATTCTTATGAAGCCTGTAAAATCAATTCAATCGGCACCAAATGTCTATCTCACTGGCAAAAATGCTGCTGCTCAATTTAACAATGTAATATATGGATTAAAAGATTCTTATATCGACCTTGGTTCGAAGATGTATCTTGAAGCTCCAAACACTCGCGCTGAGTCGATTGCGAGGACTATAGCAGCAGATCAGAGCGTAATATATTCAAGAGGAGATATGATTGCAAAGACAAAGGAAGTTTGTATGGCTCATCTTGACTGCAGAGGCATAGTCTTTTCAAAAGAGGCAACGATGTATGCAATTCCTGCTCTGGTATCAGAAGGCTCTGTAAGGGCACACCTTTCTCATGAGGCATCCATTGGTCCAATTTCTCAAGAGCAGGTGGAGTATCTGATGAGCAGGGGGATAAATAAAGACGATGCCGTTTCTTTGATTACCACAGGCTTTTTGAACTTAAATATCCCATATATTCCTAAATTTATAGATAATAAAATAAAAGACATTATAAACGCTACAGCAAAGGACGCCCTGTAGTGAGAGTTTTTTTCGATAAGAAATCTCTGAGAAAGTTTTTGGAAGCGAAAAGGTCAGCTGGTAAGACAATTTCCCTTGTTCCGACAATGGGATTTTTGCATGAGGGTCACATATCTCTTGTCAGAAGGGCGAGGGGAATGTCTGGAATTGTGGTGGTATCGATATTCGTCAACCCAATTCAATTTGGTCCAAATGAGGATTTAGACAGGTACCCAAGAGATCTTGCAACAGATCTCAGATTGCTTGATAGAGAGGGCGTTGACGCTGTTTTTTGTCCTAGTCCAGAAGAAATGTATCCTGAGGGGCAATCTTGTTTCGTAGAGGTAAGAGAGCTCCAGGACAAGCTGTGCGGCTTATTTAGACCGGGCCACTTTAAAGGGGTCTGCACAGTCGTTAGCAAGCTCTTTAATATAGTGCAGCCTGATTTTGCCCATTTTGGTGAGAAGGACTTTCAGCAAATGGTGATTTTGAGAAAGATGGTAAGGGATTTGGACTTTCCAGTAAAAATTGTTCCATCTCCTATCGTAAGAGGTACTGATAACTTGGCTTTGAGCTCAAGGAATTCATATCTGTCTATTGAGGATAGAGAGTTAGCTCTAAATCTTAGCAAAGAGCTTTTCTGGATAAAAGAGAAAATCGAATCTGGCTCTTTTGAAATAGGAATCATAGAAGAAGCAAAGAAAAGGCTTCAGGACAAGGGCATAAAATTAGATTATCTTCAAGCAGTAGACATAGAAAATCTTAATGAAAAATCAGATATTAAGCCACCGGTAGCTGTTCTTGTGGCTGGTTGGATAGGCAAGGTCCGTCTGATAGACAATATAATAATAGAGTCTTAAGTTGGACTTTTTAGTAGGCTATTTTGGGGCTGGCAATGTGGGAGATGATGCGATTCTCCAGGCATATCTTTTAAAGAACAAAAATGAAGTAAAGATTCTGTGGAATTCTAAAAAATCAGCGCCCAATCACGTTGAGAAAAATAAATTATTTGATGTGATTAAAAATTTATTGCTGGCTAAGAGAGTAGTCTTTCCGGGCGGAGGAATTATCCAAGATAGAACTAGCTTTTCAAGCTTAGTTTTTTACACAGGCATAGTTTTTATTGCCAGCCTGTTTGGGAAGAAGACTCTAATGCTATCTCAATCGCTTGGCCCGATTGATCTTGAAAAGTCAAAATTCTTTGTTAAATTTTTAAATAGAGTTGACACATTGGCCCTGAGAGATTCTCTCTCTCTTTCTTTGGCAAAAAGATTGAGATTGAATGGCGATATTCTCAAAGAGGTTGCTGATATAACCTTTACAATAGATTTTTTGCATCCTAAGAAAGAGAAAATTTTTGGCATCAACCTTAGATCGTGCAAAGAATCTTCTCAGTCAGTTCAAGACTTGAAGTTGTTTTCTGAGAGATTGAAGAGCGAGGGTTTTGTGATAAGAGGCGTAGCATTCGACAAAGAAGATGAGAGATATCTAAGGAGTTGCGGAATAAAATTTGATGAAATTTTATATGGGGATTTTTTAACAACGTTTAGGTCGGTCGCCCAATGTGAGATGTTCGTGGCTACCAGGTTTCACGGCGCAGTATTTTGCGCTAAGTCATTGACTCCATTCATATCTATTGATTATGACCCAAAGGTTAGGGGTTTTATGCGCCAGATAGGATTAGAAGAATATTGCTATAAAGCTCTGACTCTTAAAGATCTCTCAGAGATGTACGATAGAAAGAGCATCATAGAAAAGCAAATTTCTAAAAAGTTAAGAGAACTTGAAAAATTGGCTTATAAAAATTTTGATTATATTTAAACACACAATTAGATGAGAAAACTTATATTCGATCTTGTTCCTGTTGATATATTAGAGCTTGAGGGCATACTATCATCCTTCGAAGAAAGACTTGCCAATAACTTGGGTTTCAGGATTGTAACCCTTAATCCTGAAATGGTCATGTACTCTATGAAAAAGGATGCCAACTCAAAGATTGCTCTTGAAACTTTTAACGGGGCAGATCTCGTAGTGCCAGATGGAATTGGCATTGCTTTATATCTGAATACAAATAGAATGTGTGGGATCGACCTTATACCGCATTTTTTGGATATATGCAAAAAATTTGACAAAGGAGTTTATCTGATAGGCTCAAGCGATGATGTCGTAAAGGCTCTAAACGATAAATTCTTAAAAATTGGCATAAAAGTGGTCGGTTATGAAAACGGCTATTTTGATGATTTTAGACCTTCCGTAGATAGAATAGCTAACTCTGGTGCATCATTTGTGATGGCTGCTATGGGCTTTCCAAAACAAGAGCTATTTTTAAATGAGCTTGCTAAAGTTAATAATAATATAATCGGGATGGGAGTTGGAGGATCCTTTGACGTCTTGTCGGGCAAAAAGAAAAGGGCGCCAAAGATCTTTAGAAGCTTGGGTCTTGAATGGTTCTACAGGTTGATTAGCGAACCAAAGAGGGCAAGGAGAATGCTAGTACTTCCAAAGTTTGCCCTCCTTGCATTTTTCTGGAAGATAAAAAATTTTGGGAGATAGGAAAAATGATTGATACAAGAATTGCAAATACTGAAAGGGTTAGTAATTTCCATTTTTTAATTGATTTAGATGCTGAAACTAATTTGAATCCCATTCCTGGGCAGTTCTTTATGTTGAAGGTAAACGATCTCAATGATCCATTTTTTATGAGGCCATTTAGCGTTTTTGATGCTGATAAAAATATTCTTAGATTTTTGATTGAGATAAAGGGCAATGGGACAAAGATTTTAAGCAGATCCAGGGCAGGAGATATCTTGAAGATTAGAGGACCTCTGGGCAATGGATTTCAGTTTGGTAATGTCAGAAAAGCTCTTCTATATGCTGGCGGTACAGGGATTGCGCCGATGTTTTATCTGGCGAAAAACCTTAAAAAAAACGGAGTTGAGGTTGACGTAATACTTGGATTTAGAAATAGGGATAGGGTTATATTCGAAGATTCGTTTGCTGAGCTCGGAGAAGTATTTGTTTATACCGATGATGGATCTTATAGAGAAAAGGGTAATGTGGCTGACTTTGTATTGAAAAAAGAATATGACGGCGTTTTTGCCTGCGGACCTGTGCCAATGTTGAAGGCAATCCAAAGGAGACACAAAAACGCACAGATAAGCTTAGAGTCTGTCTTTGCCTGCGGTGCAGGGGCTTGTATGGGTTGTGTGGTAAAGAGCGTCAGTGGATATGTAAGAGTTTGCAAGGATGGGCCTGTGTTCTATGCAGGAGATGTAATAATCTAATCAACTTCAATATCGCGCTTTTTCATTTTGTCTTTTAATTGATTAAGCAAAAGGTTTCATTGCACAATTACTTAAAAACAAAATGGTGAGCCGTGAAGGCTTCGAACCTTCGACCCTCGGCTTAAAAGGCCGATGCTCTACCTGGCTGAGCTAACGGCTCACAAGTTGTAATTCTAAACTTTTTATAATTTTATGTCAATATTTACGCTACTTTTTGTTTAATGAACTTCAATCTTCGCTGAGGATATCTGACTCTTGATACTATATAGCGCTATTTTTATTTCTTATGTCTTTAAAAAATCTCTCTAAAAGATGATTGAACCTTGTGTCACATATCTGCCTACAAAAAACTCCGTTTGATTCCAGGATCTCCCTTGTGGGTTTTTTGGACTCTACACAAAATATTACGTTTTTTATCTTGCATTCTATTATTGCGCCAGCGCACATCAGGCAGGGCTCAAGAGAACAATAGATAGTAGAACCTTGTAAATGCCATCTATTGTAATTTTCGACTGCGATTTTTATCGCTGATATCTCGGCGTGTTCGATGGGAGATTTTTTTCTTTCACATAGATTTTCGGACGCTGACAATATATCTCCTTCTTTGTAGATTATTGAACCTACAGGTAATTCTCCTGCATTATAGGAAGAAAGGGACAAAATATAGAGCTCATCTATTAGATTATTTATCAATTTAATTCTCCTTTCAAGATGTGTTGTATTTTTAAAAAATATGTTATACTATCCTAAATTATTTTGAAAATTTATTTGCCCGCTTGAAAGGGGGTAGTTGAATGAAAGGTTGCACCAAAATGGCAGCGTTTTTAACTGTCCTTTTATTCTTTTTTCCAGTTTCTGCCGGTGCAAAAAGCGTTGATAGTGCAAAAAACCCTTTTTTATCTAACAGCGCATTTTCACAGCAAAGCAATGCACAAGGTGTTAATTCCAGCGTGATGCCATCAGCTTCTGGATCTTACAGCTCTTCTTCTGCAGATCTCTCTTCTGGTCAGACGTCCACATCTGATCTTGCGGCGTCCTTTGGTGCTGCGATGATCCAGAGAAATATCGACAAGACTCTATCTGCTGCTGATAGTTTTTTGAATGCAGGAGATACCGAGGATGCATGGAATGCATATTCCTATGCCTTGGGTCTTGCTATTTCTCAGAGGAACATTCAAGCCCTGGTTACAGTTGGAGACGGTTTTAGAAAGCTGGGCAGTGATTCTGACGCGAAGAAGGCTTACACTATTGCATTTGCTTTTGCGAAGATGCAAAAGTCATTAGATGGGTGTATATTGGCGGGAGACGGCTTTAAGTCCTTGGGCGACAAGGAAAACTCCTGGAATGCATACAATTATGCGTTTGGACTGGCTATGAAATTTAGATCTGCGTCTGGTGCAATCAAATCAGGAGATGGGTTTAGGAGTGTAGGCTCTAAAGCTGACGCTTGGACTGCCTACAACTATGCATTTTCTGTAGCACTTAGCGAGGGTAACAGAGAGGATCTAGTCAAAGCGGGAGACGGCTTTAAGTCAATTGGCGCGAAATCTGATGCAGAAAATGCATTTAATTTTGCAAACAACTTTTAACCCCTGTTAGGTTAGGCAATTCTGGACAAAGAATAAGGGGACAGGGCAGGGACTCCTTTGCCTGTGTGTTTTTAGACCAAGAAAGGAGGAAAGAATGTTTGAAGGGTAAATTATTTTGTTTTTTGTTGTTGACTGTTTTTGCTTTTTCTTCTGTTCTGTTTGCGCCGAGCGCGTATGCAAACAATCAAGATTTGAGACAGGAGATAATTAGAACTGCTTTGCATCTCAAGGGGGTATCTTACAGATGGGGAGGAACAACTCCTTCCGGTTTCGACTGTTCTGGTTTCGTGCAATATGTTTTTAGGATCAATGGTATCAGCATTCCAAGAGATGCAGACTCACAGTATTATGATGGAGATAAGATTTCTACATCAGACCTTAAACCAGGCGATCTGGTTTTTTTCCAAACTTATGAAAGCGGTCCCAGTCATGTGGGCATCTATATCGGTGACAACCGCTTTATTCACGCAGCTTATCATGGTGGGATAATGGTTGATTCTTTGAACGAATCATACTATGCCGAGAGGTATTTAGGGGCAAGAAGTTATATTGACTAAGGAAAAGTTTTTGGTTATAAATGGAAGTCCTAATGCAGGGGGAAATACTGATTTTCTGATAGATAGGTTTGTAACATTTTTGGATAATGTTATCAGATTCGATATCAGAGAGATGAATATTTCCCCCTGTAGGGGATGCGAAAAGTGTTCTTTAACAGGTAACTGTATAATTAGAGACGATATGTACCAGATTTATGATGAGATCGAGGCTTGTAAGTATTTTTTGTTTTTTTCCCCAGTATTCTTTGGTGGGGTTACTTCTACTTTAAAATCTGCGATAGATAGATGCCAACCGTTCTGGGCAAGAAAAAATATTCTGGGCAAGAAAATTGACAATAATGGCAGAAAGGCTCTAATCGTGCTGATAGGTGGTACATCGTTTGCCAAGGGATATGAGTGTGCTGCTCTTTCTGTCAGATGGCTCTTGAACGTCATAGATGTGCCTGAAGTTAAGCCCTTGTTTTATATGAATATTGAAAATAATAAAGATTTTTCTAAATATAACCTTGAAAAAGATATTGATAATGTAATGGACTTCTTCTCTGAGGAGAGTGAAAAATGAAGATCGCTGTACTTGCTGGAGGTGTAGGGAGCAGGCTTTGGCCTTTGAGCAGAGAAAGATACCCAAAACAACTTATATCGCTTACTGGCGATAAGTCTTTACTGCAGAACACCATAGATAGGCTGTTGCCCCTGTGCGAAAACCATATTTTAATTGTGGGGATTGAGGCACACAAAGAAGATTTGGAATGGCAGCTTAGCAACAATGGCAATTCGAAAATAAAATATAATATTTTGCTCGAGCCGTATCCAAGAAATACCTATGCGGCCTGCCTTTATCTTACGTTGTACTTTGAAAAAATTGGTGTTAATGAGCCGATATTGGTCGTGCCTGCCGATCACATGATCTCGAATGAAAACCTTTTTTATGAAGCTGCAAGAGATGCCGAAAATTTAGCTGAAAAGGGTTATATAGTAACCTTTGGCATAAAACCATCTTTTGCCTCTACTGGCTACGGCTACATCTTAAAAGGTAACAGGATTGAAGGCTCTAAGGGTTTTAAGATATCAAGATTTGAGGAGAAGCCTTCCATAGAAAAGGCAAACACTTATATTCAGGATGAGAACTATCTATGGAATTCTGGGATGTTTATGTGGAAGCCTGAGGTATTTCTTTCTGAGGTGAGAAATTTTGATGTAGAAACTTTTGACAAGGTAAAAGGTATATTCGAAAACTCTCCTGGGTCAGATACTGAAAGGATATATTCTTCCTTGCCGTCCATTCCTGTGGACAAGGCTGTAATGGAGCGTTCTAAATTGGGTGCAGTTATCCCATCTGGCTTTGAATGGAGCGACCTTGGGAGCTGGGACTCTCTTTATGATGTAGCAAAAAAGGACAAGAGCAAAAATGTGACTACAGGCGATGTGCTTGCCCTTCATTGTAAAGATTCGTTTATGTATAGTACTGGCAAGCTTATGGTGGGAGTGGACCTGGAAGACCTGATAGTGGTAGACGCCGATGACGCGATTTTGGTCTGCAAGAGGGGTCACTCACAATATGTAAAGGACGCTTTTGACGCCCTCAAAGAACAGGGCAGAGAAGAGAGTCAGATTCACAGAACTGTCTATAGATTTTGGGGACAGAAGACTCTTGTGAGCAGAGGGGATAACTTCCTTATCTATCAGGTATTGTTGCTTCCTAAGAAGGAGATAATGCTTCAGATGCACCATCACAGATCGGAGAACTGGATGATACTCTCTGGGGCAGTAGAGGTTGAAAAAGATGGCAAGAAGGCATTTTATCACAGGGGCGAGAGCGTTTTGATACCGAAATCTACTCCTCACAAGATAACCAATCCTGGCAAGATAAGCGCTCAGATATTGGAAATCTGGCAGGGAGAATACCTGGAGGAAGACGACGTCGAGTACATATAGCTTACTTTATAAGCTTAAGGGGTTTTTAATTGTTATTACAAAGGCATTCTTGCACGATATTGAAGACCTCTATCCTGCAAGCCCTATTATATTTGTCTTTAAAGAATTTTTTATGGAAAATACTTCCTCATAACCTCTTTTGAAAGTCCTATTATCTTATCCTTATCGAATTGAGGAAGTCTGTCTTTTATAACCCATTTGCCGTTTACGCAAAGGCTCAATATGCAATCGGGTGTAGCGCTGTAGACTAAGTCGCTTACTATGTGGTGTCCTGGCAGCAATGAAGGGTTTTCTCTGTCTATCACAAGAAAATCAGCTCTCTTGCCCACTTCGATGCTGCCAATTTCTTCTTTAAATATCGCCCTTGCTCCCATTGAGGTAGCCATTTGAAGGGCATCAAGGGCCTTTAGCGCCTGCGGATTCCCATTGGAGATCTTCTGAAGTTTTAGAGCAAAATCCATTTCACCAAGAATATCAAGGTTGTTGTTGCTGGCTGCCCCGTCTGTGCCAAGCGCTACGTTTATCTCAGAGTCGAATAGCTTTACCACAGGACATATGCCGCTTGCCAGTTTCGCGTTGCTCTCGGGGCAGTGGGCTATGCTTACATCGTTTTCTTTCAGAATAGAGATGTCTTCATCGGTTAAGTAATTTGCATGGGCTGCGAGCGTCTTTGCCTCAAATAGCCCCAGGTTTGCAAGGTATTCTGTGGGGGTGAGGCTCTTTTCCCTTTGCATGTCGAGGAACTCCTTTTCAGATTCTGACAGGTGAATATGAATTGGGCAACCTTCTCTTATGGCTATTGATGAGAGCTCTTTTAATAGGACATCTGAGCAGGTATATGGGGCGTGAGGGGCGACGACAGTAGATATTAGCTCGCTATTTTTGTACTTTTCTATTAATCTTTTTGTGTTTTCTATCCCTTGTGCCTCGCCTTTTGCATGAGGAGTAGGAATGCTCAAAACCCCCTCGCCAATTAAGGCCCTTAGGCCTATTTCTTCGGCTGCTTTTGCTACCATATCTTCATAAAAGTACATGTCTACAAATGTAGTAACCCCATTTTTCGCCATCTCATAACAGGCAATAAGGGTGCCTATGTATACCGTTTCAGGGTTTATAATCTGGGCTTCCTTAGGCCAAATATGGTTGGTGAGCCAATCCATCAAGGACAGATCGTCTGCATAGCTTCTAAGGAGCGTCATTGCTGCGTGGGTATGAGCATTTATCAGCCCTGGCATCACCAGCTGACCGTTTAGGTTTATCTTTTCAGAACACTCTTTCTTAACGTTTATGCCTTTTATAATGCCATTGGAGATGTAGATATTTGACCCCTCTAAAACATTGCCAGACTTTACATCGAGTATTGATGCGTTTTCTATCAATAATTCGTTCATATTACCTCCTGTTATTTTGTCAGATAATATTATATAATTTTTACAATAAAGTGAGAACGTTAATAAAATTTAATTAAAAGTTTTGGTAATATGATAATTATGTGTCATAAATAAATTCTTTAAAATGGTGGTGGGTTTTGACAGTAGAGAGCGCGAAAAGGCCGAAAGAAGCAAGGGTAGTTAGCAAGCTTTTGGATGATGGTCTTTTGACAGAAGACTATGTTAGAGACGTTTTATACGAACTTGAGGTTGGCGATATGCCCTTGCTCGACATACTGGACAACAAAGGGCTTCTGACGAAAGACTTGCTCCAGAGGCTGGAGGGCATTTACAGCTTTAAGATAAAACGCATACAAGAAACCCCACTTGATGAAAAGGCCTTGCAGATTTTATCTCCAGATTTCATAAAACAAAGAAGGATATTGCCCTTAGCGTTAAAGGGGAAAAACCTCTTGCTTGGAATGGTGAACCCACAGGATCTGTCCACCGTTGACGACGTTCGTATGATTACAAAGACAGATATCGAGCCTGCTATGATCCTTGCAAGCGACTTTGCAAAGTATATTTCTGGCGAGATAAGCTTCAAAAAAAGAGAAGAGACGATGTTCGGGAAGGAAGCTGACGATGTAGCGGCCTATACCGATTCTCAGCAGCAAAAAGAGAAATTTACCTATGGCGATGACGAATCTGTAGTGGATTTAGTTGACTCAATTGTGGAAGAAGCAGTCCTAAAAAGGGCATCAGATGTTCACATAGAGCCTTATGAAGACAAGATAGTCTTAAGATATAGGATTGACGGCTCGCTTTTGATGATCTCAGAGTTTCCAAAAACAATTGGCCCTGCTATTGTTTCAAGAATAAAGATACTCTCCACTCTCGACATCTCAGAGAGAAGAAGGCCTCAGGATGGCAGAATGCACCTGAATGTGGCAAACAAAGAGATAGATATGAGGGTATCAATAATGCCCTGTACTCAGGGAGAAAAGGTTGTTCTTAGAATATTTGACAAAAAGGCAGTAGCGATGGACCTGGAGCTTTTAGGATTTCCCGAAAGGGAGCTAAGGACCTTTAAATCTATATTGCAAAAGCCTTATGGCATGATATTTGTAACCGGTCCTACTGGCTCAGGAAAGTCTACCACGCTGTATTCTGCCCTTAGCCTGCTCAACAATGAAGACGTTAACATATTGACTGCCGAGGATCCTGTGGAGTTCTATATCCCTGGTATAACCCAGTCTCAGGTAAACACACAGATAAATCTTACCTTTGCAAGCCTTTTAAGGTCCTTTTTGAGACAGGACCCTGATATCGTAATGGTTGGCGAGATTCGAGACTCTGAGACGGCGGAGATAGCTGTTAGGGCTGCTATGACAGGGCACCTTGTGCTGAGCACCCTTCACACAAACGACGCTGCCAGTTCATTTCCAAGGCTTATGGATATGGATATAGAGCCCTTTTTGCTCGCATCCAGCACCCTTTGTGTTTTGGCACAAAGGCTTGTAAGGAAAGTCTGCCCCGAATGCGTAAGAGAGGTGCCGATGCCTGATGACCTTAAGGTAGCTTTGGGCATTTCTCCTGGAGGGTTTGGCTTTGGACCTGTGGGAGAGATCACATATTTTGAGGGCACAGGTTGCAGCGCGTGTTTTGGAACGGGATATAAGGGCAGGATCGTGGTGCCCGAGCTCCTGGTAGTAAACGATGAGGTCAGGTCTCTTGTTATGTCAAGAGCGCCTTCCAAAGAGATAAAGAGCGCAGCTATCAAAGGCGGCATGAGAACAATGAGAGAAAATGGAGTAGATCTTATATTTAAGGGGATTACTACCCCCCAGGAAATTGTAAAGAAGATATTTACCGAAGATTAGGAGGCAATATGGAGATATCAGAACTTCTCGAAAAGGCTGTTCAAATGAACGCGAGCGACATACACCTTTCTGTCGGAATACCTCCCGTCATAAGGCAGGAGGGGAGATTGGTAAGGCTGGAGGAGTATGGCAACCTTACACCAAAGATAGCATTTGAGACTATATTTTCTATGCTCTCAGATCTTCAGAAGAAGAAGATAGAAGAGGAGCTCGATATTGACTTCTCCTACGGCATATCTGGAATAGGTAGATTCAGGGTAAACGTTTACAGACAAAGGGGCGTATGGGGCGCAGCGCTCAGACTGATACCATGGGAGATCCCAAGTCTGGAAACTCTGGGCCTTCCTCCTGTGGTAGCTGAGTTTGCCAAGCTGGTAAGAGGACTTGTGCTGGTAACAGGTCCTACTGGCTCAGGAAAGTCTACCACGCTTGCCTCACTTGTAAACATAATAAATAGAACAAGAGAGTGCCATATTATCACTATTGAAGACCCTATTGAATATCTTCACTCTCACAAGAAGTCTATAGTAGATCAAAGAGAGGTAGGAAATGATGCCAAATCCTTTGCTAGGGCTGTAAGGGCATCTTTAAGAGAAGACCCCGATGTAATATTGGTGGGAGAGATGAGAGACCTTGAGACGATATCTGCGGCTATTACCGCCGCAGAGACAGGGCACTTGGTGTTCTCAACCCTTCACACGAACGATGCCCCTCAGACTATAGACAGGATAATAGACGTATTCCCTACAAACCAGCAACAGCAGGTCAGAACCCAGCTTTCCACAGCGCTTCAAGGTGTTCTCTCCCAATCGCTTTTGTCAAAGATTGGGGGCGGCAGGGTGGCTGCGGTGGAGGTGATGATCGCTACTCCTGCTGTGAAGAACCTTATAAGGGAGGGCAAGGCAGCACAGCTATATTCTGTGATACAGACTTCGGGCAGATACGGCATGCAGCAGCTTGACTCATCTCTAAAAGATCTGGTGCTGCGCGGGAAGGTATCCTTTGAGGACGCATTTACGGTCGCCGTGAACAAGGAAGAGTTTATGCGTCTGGTTGGGAGGCTGTAATGCCTAATTTCTTCTATAGGGTCAGGGACGCTCAGGGCAAGCTGGTTACTGGAAATACCGATGCAGCATCCCTTGTGGTCTTGAAAAACGACCTTAGAAACAAGGGATTCCTGGTGGTAGAGATAAACGAAATAAAAGATCAAGCCCAGGCTTTAGCGGCGCAAAAGGATGATAAGAAGCCGTCAGGCTCCTTCTCTCTTTTTAATAGGGTTAGCCAGAAGGAGCTCGTAATATTTTCAAGGCAGTTTGCTACCCTGGTGGCGGCAGGGGTGCCAATAGCAAGGACGCTAAACACCCTGAAGTCACAAACCAAGAAAAAGGCATTCAAGGATATTATCGACGACGTCCTGAAGAGGGTAGAAGGCGGAGAGAGCCTGGCAAAGGCTTTTGAGAGGCATAGCAACCTTTTTAACAAGCTCTATACCAGCCTGGTAAGAGCAGGTGAGGCATCTGGCTCTCTTGACGTAATACTTGCAAGGATTGCAACCTACCTGGAAAAGGAGATGGCCCTTAGGAATCAGGTAAAGCAGGCTGTGAGCTATCCTATATTTGTCTTAACCATCGCCATGGCGCTCAGCTCTTTTTTGCTGATTTTTATCGTCCCAATGTTCGCGGGCTTTCTTACGGGAATGGGTGCGAAGCTGCCTCTTATGACCTCTATAGTAGTAAACGCCAGCCATTTTCTGATAAACAACTTTATCTTGATAGTTATATTCTTGATAGCGGGTATCTTTCTTTTTACCAGGGCTCTGAAGACTCCAAAGGGCAGGGAGGCCTTTGATCTTGTCATATTTCGGCTGCCGATATTCGGGCCTCTTTATATGAAGATAGAGTGCTCCAGGTTTGCAAGGACATTTGGTTCTATGACAAGGAGCGGCGTGCCGGTACTCACATCTCTTGAGATAATAGAAGACGTGTTGTCCAGCGTGGTATTGAAGAAGGGCATAAGGTTTATACACGACGCTGTCAGGAGGGGCCAGACGATAGCCGATTCTATGAGCAAGACCGATAAATTCCCTATGGTATTGGTGGAGATGATAGCTATCGGTGAGGAAACGGGGCACCTTGATGAGATGCTGGATAAGTCTGCCGATTACTATGACGACGAGGTGGAGACCACTGTAAAAGCTCTCTCAAGCATGCTGGAGCCTGCTATGATAGTGATAATAGGTGGCATTGTGGGATTTATCGTAATAGCAATGTATCTGCCTATATTTAGCCTGTATCAGGCAATCGTAAAATAGTTTCTATAGTCAAATAATTTCTCTTTTCTTTTGCCGATATATGGTATATCATAGTAGTGTAAGGAGGTGTGTTTATATAGGACTGAGTATTACTATTGACAGCTTTGCAACTGATTTATAATGTAAGAAGTTCTAAAAATAATCTTAGGAGGGGTTATATGCTAAACTTACCAAGAAAGAGTCTAAGGAACAAGAAGGGTTTCACGTTGATCGAGCTTTTGGTGGTCATCGTCATCATCGGCATACTCTCTGCAGTCGCATTTCCGCTTTATCAAAACCTTACCAAGAACGCTGCTGACGCATCTGCAAAGGGCGCGCTTGCTGCCTTGAGGGGCGCAGCAGCTCTGTATTATGGGCAGAATGGAACCTACGCAGCAGGTATAGCAGATGTTGAGGCTAGTACTCAATCTCAGGGCGGAATATATTTTAATGGAAACACTCTATCAGTTGCTGCTGGTGGAACAAGTTATCAATATACTCTTAGCTATGATAGTACAACTGGTACTGTTTCTTGCACGGGCTCTGGAGCCGCTGGCACAACCTGCACTTCCTGGTAAAAAACTTCAAAAGGCCGCCGAGGCGGCCTTTTTTATTAATTACTTCTCTCTCAGAGTGTACAAGGTGATAATTTGACAGAATCGATAAGTCTCAGGACCTCAAAGAAGCTTCAGCTAATAGACGTTACGTCTATGATAGACAGCGCGATAAGGAAGTTATTTGGTGTTTACAATGGGGCGCTTCTTTGCTATGTGCCTCACACAACTGCCGCAATTACTATAAACGAGGCATCTGATCCGGATGTGGCCCTTGACATTGAGAGCTTTCTCAAGCTTCATATTCCTGAAGGCATAAGATTTCGACATCTGGAAGGAAATTCTGACGCACACGTCATCTCAACTCTTATTGGCTCATCTGTGATGGTTCCCGTAGAGGAGGGCGCTCTGAAGCTGGGCAGGTGGCAGGGGATATTCTTCGTGGAGGCAGACGGCCCCAGGGTTAGAAATATAAACTTAGTAAAACTAACTTCTTAGTCAGATAATTTTATAAGATCTTTATCGTATATATCTATCTTCTCCCAAACTAATTTAATCTTATCACTGTATAGCAGCTTGTCCTGAGCAGTTATCCTAAATGACTCTATGGGGACTGCGCTCATAAAGTGAACCTTGTTCTCCATGCTTACTGGCAGGGGGCTTATCCAGACGCCTTCTATTGCATTGTCAGGGAGGAGACGAAAGGTGTGAATATTGCCCTTTATATCTTTGTACTCGATGCTAATCGGTTCTTCTTTATACAACATGCGCTTTATCGAGCCAAGTAGATTCTTCTTTATATAGATTTTTGCAAGTACTATATTTTTGTCTGATCCTTTTATGGGCACATTTATCCAGGTATTCCAGCCAGCTTCAGATTGCCCTATACTTGTGGGCTCAGAGATTGATGGGGACGCGCATCTCTTAAGGAGGGTAAACTTCTTTTCTCTTTCTATCATAGAGTAATTTCTAAGGATATCCAATAATGTTTTTGGGTCGTCATTCAGGAGCATTCCACCCCTGAAGCTCTGAAAGGGAGGATTGTTGCCAACTCCATACCAGATGTAGTACTCGGGCGCGTTATCTGATCGCAAAAAGGCATCGTTCTGGCTGTCAAGCCAGGGGGTGTAGTCGGTATAGGACTGAAAGACAGGCCTTGGGTCCCAGTTTAAGTAATTGGCAAATACCAGAGATGATTCCCAGGGGTATGTGTCCACCGATGCTTTTCCAATTTTCCTTTCGATATTCTCTGGCAGGGTGTCTATTTCAAGATTTTTCTCCGTTTGAACTTTCGCGTTGTTTGTCATCGCAGTGAGATTTGCTACGTTAAAGTACTTAAAGTCCAGACTGTTTGAGATGTTCCCAAGAAGGTTTGAACAGTAATTTGGCATTATTGAGTTGGATGAGATCAGGAAAATAAGCATTATAAACCAGGCAATGGTAAATCTCTTTAAAAAAGAGAAGATTTGTCTATTCTCTAAGACGATGATCGTAAAGATTGCAAATCCTAAAAAGACAGTGGTAAAAAAGCCCGAAAACCAGGGTCCCTCTATACAGAAGGAATACTTCGCGACCAGCCAGAAAAATGGGATTAATGAGACTAAAAATATCTTAAACTCTTTATTCTTTACCAGATAAAATGTAAGAAAGGCAATAGGAAGAAATACAATAGCAAAGGCATTTTCGTGGATAGGGGGATATGACGATGAGGCTGCAAAATAGCCGTATGAGAGCTCAAGATAGCCGCGCGTGAAGTTTATAAGGTTTGAGAAATTTTTAAAGAAATAAAGGTAAAAGGGAGTGAAAAGAAGGATAATGAGAAGTATATAAGAGGACAGGAGCTTAAAGCGGCGGTTCTTGATCGCTATAAGGTAGCTAAAAAGATAGATGGCAGCGCACATTGCAAAGGCTCCAAACTTGTAAAGAAAGCCAAATACGAGGACAGGTGCGCTCATCAGAAGGTAAACAGGCTTTTTCGTGCGGTAAAAGAGAAATGAAAGGTTTAAGCTCGTAAATATGAGGTCTAAATCAAGGGATCTTACAAAGTTGTGGTCGTTTATGATCAGGATCAGGATATATGTGAGAAGATAGCCTAAGTATCTTTTTATCGTGCGCTCCTGACTGCATAACTTAACGAGAAATATAAAAGACAGTATCATATATGAGTTTATGATTATGAATATTGGATTAGCAAAGATTAGCGGCAGATACATCGGGCCAGGCGCTGCCAGAAAGCCCAGAGGTCCGAAAGTGAATATTATATCCTTGCCGAAGGTTAGACCGTGCTCGAAGGCATAGTTCATTGCAAACTGCCAGGAGGGGTCAAGTCCTGCTCCAAAAGGCATAATAATAATATAAAAAGTGAGGAAGAACAGAACGATAAAAGCAAATGTTTCTTCGCTGAGCTTGAGATTGTCTTTCAGGGCAGAAGTGCTAAGCCTTGATCTCAAAGAGCTTAGTATTCTCTGGCTGCCAATAAATGAGAATATTTCTTTTTTCAACGTGCCCTCCTAAAATTATTTCTAGTAAACTTAAACATTATACAAAAATAACTCTTAATCAGCATTTAATTTAATATGCTAAATCTCAATTTTTAATTTTGTGCAAATAAAAATAAAAATTGTTACTTTGGTGTCCTAAAAACCATAAGAAGGAATCCGTTTGACTCCTTAGATTCTTTATCATATATTTTTGGATAGGGGAAGAATGTTTGTAAGCTTTTAGACTTATATTTATCTATTATTGATTTTGTATTGTAAGAATCACCTAATAGTCCTATACCAAAACAGCTACCCTTATTGTCAGGACATGGCCATTTTCCAGCCCAACTGCCATTAACGGTCCAGTTAAAACCTGCTCCTTGTCCATATCCAAAAGATTTGTCAAGATATCCATTTTCTTCAAGATATTGTGGGTATAGATTTGAGAGGTTGCTATTTGTATCGAGATATTTGATTGATGAATTTAATAAAGTATCAAAGATTTTTAAACTTCTTTCGTTTTCTTGATTTATCAGTTTGTTTATAATCGAGTCATTTATAGCACTGACTTTTTCCATTTTGCAAAGGCTAATTTTTGGACCATTGGTTCTTGTTTCTTTACAAGAACCAAAATTAATTAAGAGCTTATAGTCCTTTAGAATTTCTAATGCTCTTTGTGTATCTGGCTGGTTGATAGATAGATAATATATTTTTTTGTCCCAGTCTTCAATACTTTTGTAATATTTATGTTCATATTGTTCAGTTAAGGGTATTCTGAAAAAGGGGAATACTTTAAATGGAATAGCTATAATTTTGTCATTTTCCGGTAAATATGGAATGACAAAGCCTATTGGAATGCTGCCTACAATTATCATTGAGTTGTCGTATTCTTTGAACATTTGCTTGTCGATTCCAAAGTAAGTTTCAGGGAATGGTTTGATACGACCCCAGTTATAATATGGATAACTCATTAAACAAAGCAGTAAAATAATTCCCGATAAAATGACGTATAAATATTTGTTCTTAATAAATGAAGAGATGATTATGAAAAGGACCAAGGGTGCCAGTATCTCTAAGGCTGCTATGTATCTATAAAGTCCAAATTCTAATAGCCAAGGAATATAAGAAAATATAAAAAATAAAACTATGAATATGTTTGGATATTCATTATATTTGCGCCTAAATTGCTTAATTAATAAAAAAAAATAGAATGGAACAAAAATAGCTATGTCTGCAAACAAGCAAGTTTTAAAAGGTAATTCCATTCTGCCTACCCAATTGTTTGAATATGGCAAGACAACTTTTTTGCTAATTAGTAAGAATGGCACCTCAAAGTATTGAAATAAATTTTTAGGAGTCCATCTTGTGTCTCCGATAGCTACGGGTGATATAAACGGAGATTTAAAGATATTATTAAAAAAAGGAAACAAGGGATTTTTAAAGTTGTCATACAAAATTATGCCAACTGGGGCATAGATAACAAGAAATGATATAGCCATACTAAGGGATATAAGTGAGATATAAGTTAACTTTTTCTTAAGTTCTATATTTAGCAGCAAAAATACAATTAAAGATGAAGCGAACATACCTATTACATAGATCATATTAGTTAGTTTAAGTCCTGCTGCTAATCCAAGGCTTATTCCAGAGGCAACTATATAAACGGAGATAGTTTTATTGTATGATTTATTTTCAATGGTAATTTTTTGGATTGATTTTATCATAAATAAACAGGATAAAATAATAAGAGGTGCGACAAGAGTATCTCCCATAGTGGAACCTATTTCTGAAATAAAAGTTGGACCAAAAATTGAAGATAGGGCTATTAAAAATGATATTAAATATTTATATTTAAGGTTGTAAAAAATGTTTAGACTTAATAAAAAAATCAATATAGGGCTTATAGATTGAAGCGATGCGATTATAAGATTGACCAACAAAGGAGAGAGGTTGGAGATAAGGATGTAATAAAAGGAGCTTAATAATGGTTCAAGGTAAGATTGTATTGTTTGAAGTGAATTAGATATAAATGTGCCGTGCAAAAATGCATAACCATTGTAAAAATGGTAATTTAATAGGTCCCAATTAAAATCAGCTCCTAAATAATAGGCTAATGAGTTCATTAGAAGAAAGAAGAATACACTGATTAAGACTGATGGTATAAGATTTTTATGACTTTTCATATATATTCTCCTTTAGTTTTAAAAAAGCTTAGAACTTTGAAGCTAACTTGTCACTACTGCGATGTTGAAAGCTATTATATGCGATAAACTGGATGCATATCTTTTTGGGTTAAGATCCAAACAATACTTGCATCTACAAAAAACCCTATAGCACCAACTATTGAAAATCTTACAAATTGATTTTTGTATAAGCTCATTTATTCAAGAAATTACTCTATTAGGCTTTTTAGCAAGAACATAAAGATTCTTGCCTAATATTTTCCTAAACAAATTGTCTAGAAAAATGCTCATTGGAAATAAATATCTATCATAAATAATTAGTGCTTGCTGATTTATATTTCCTTCTTTATTCCCAAATGTTTTGAAAAACAATGTAATTAAAAAACCAAGAGAATCAACATAAATAGACCTTTGAATTTCAAACCCATTACTTATCATTAGGTTATTCAAATGCTTCATAGAATATCTTCTAAAATGACCAACTTTTTTATCCATAGTGCTATATAAAATCTTTAAAGCGGGGACATAAATTACTATTTGCCCCCCCCTCTTAAGCTTTTTATAAAACTTTTTAATTATTTCATCGTCATTTTCAATGTGCTCAATAACATTTAATGTATAGATAAAATCAATGCTATCGTCATCTAATTCATCTAAGGTTTTAAAACACTTAAACCCTTTGTTTTCTAACTTTCTTCTAAGATCATCATCTATCTCTACACAATATAAATTGTAACCAATTTTTTTAAATTTCTCAGCGAAATTACCTAAACCAGATCCAAAGTCAACAATAGTATATTTTAAATTCAAATGTGGCTTAATAAGCTCTGATAGATGATTATTATAATTTTCTGCTAAGAGCATATCTTCCAAATTCTCTTTGCCGCTATACATTACTATTCTCTACTACCTTCTGGATCAAACATTTTATGCGATAAATAAGCAAGCATTTTATTTTCTATTCTTCCCTTTGTTACAGTATCAAGTATTATTCCTATTGTGAAGCATAAAGATGCAATGATCATTATCCCTACAGCAAGCAATGCAGTAGGCAGCTTGGGCACTAAACCTGTCTCGATAAATTGTATGACTATAGGAATACCTAATCCCAAGGCAATCATAGCCAGTATAAGACCTATTAGAGAGAAAAACAGTAAAGGTTTCTCATGACGAAAAAGTGCGATAATTAATTTTAAGATCTTAAACCCATCCCTATATGTATTTAGTTTACTATTTGAGCCCTCTTGCCTTTTATAATAATTTCCTACAATATATCCCATAGGACACTGAAGTTGCAATGCATGAATAGCTATCTCTGTCTCTATGTCAAACCCATCTGATTGGACTGGGAAAGACTTTACAAATCGCCTTGATAGAACTTTATAACCAGATAGCATGTCCTGAATATAGTTACCAAATATCATATTTACAGCTTTTGTTAAGATTCTATTTCCAAATGTATGACCAAAGCGATAGGCTTCTGAATCCACTTCTTTACGAATGCAGTTAACAAGGTCATACTGCCTCTTTATAGCTAACTTCAGCATCAATGGAGCAATAGATGGCTCGTATGTAGAGTCTCCATCAACTAAGATATAAAAATCAGCATCAACGTCTCTAAACATTCTTCTTACTACATTCCCCTTGCCCTGACGCTCTTCTTGACGTACAATAGCATCACACTTCTTAGCTATTTCTATTGTAGGATCAACTGAATTGTTGTCATAAATGTAAATTTTAGTATCGCTAAATTCACTTAGAGATTCTCTAAAACCTTTTATAACACTTCCAATGGCTGCTTCTTCGTTATAACAGGGCACAACCACAGCAATTTTCAGATTATTTTTGTTTTCCATAAGAATGATTTTAACAAATTAATTTTATTTGTAAATCAAAGAGTTTTAGAAATATTAGTTAATGAAAAGTTTAATAATATTTAAATTTCTTTTCTTGACACTTGCTTAGGTATTAAAAATTGCTAATAAATTTGAAATATCGCTTATAATAAACTTATATATTTTTTTACTACATCAGAAGCGTTTATGAAAGGAGATCTTAATGATAAGAGTTCGTTTTGCTCCATCTCCTACAGGTGCACTTCACATTGGCGGAGCTCACACTGCACTTTTTAACTACCTTTTTGCCAAGCGTCTTGAGGGCAAATTTATCTTAAGGATTGAGGACACGGATACAGAGAGATCGTCAAAGGAATATGAGGAAGTCATCTTAGAAAGTTTGAAATGGATGGGGATAGAGTGGGATGAGGGGCCATATTATCAGTCAAAGCGACTGGATATATATAGAGAGAAGGCAAACGAACTTCTCCAAAAGGGTTTGGCATACGAGTGCTTTTGCACCCCTGAGGAGCTAAGGGAAAGACGAGAGATGATGATAAAGATGGGCAGACCTCCAAAATATGACGGCAGGTGTAGGGATCTTAGCGAGGATCAGAAGAGGGACCTCAGAGCCAAGGGCTTAAAATCAGTTCTAAGGATAAGAATCCCCGACGGAAAGTCATTTTTGCGCGATGCTGTAAAGGGCGATGTGTCATTTGCGAATGACAGTCTGGGCGGCGATATGGTGATAATGAAGTCTGACTCGTATCCGACTTATAACTTTGCGGTGGTAATAGACGATATAGATATGGATATTACCCACGTCATAAGAGGCGACGATCACTTGACGAACACCTTTAAACAGATGATCATTTATAAGGCTTTCGGCAAAGAATTGCCAAAATTCGCCCACATACCGCTTCTTCTGGGGCCTGATAAGGCAAAGCTCTCGAAAAGGCATGGAGCCGAGAGCGTTCTGGAATATAGGGAAATGGGATACCTTTCTGATGCCCTTTTTAACTTTTTGTCGCTCCTTGGTTGGACGCCAAAAGAGGGCCAGGAGATATTTTCAAGGGATGAGCTGATATCTATGTTTTGTCTTGCAAAGCTAAACTCGAATCCCGCTGTATTCGACATGAAGAGATTGGACTGGATGAATTCTCAATATATAAAAAATATGGACGATCTAAAGTTATTTGACCTTGCCAAAGCCTTTTATGATAAAGCAGGGATAGAGCTTGTGAAAGACGACTTTACCATAAGGGCGATAAATCTTGGCAAAGTAAGGGCAAGGACTCTGCAGGACCTTGTTATCGGCACGAAATATTTCTTTGTAGAACCTGAGCTTTCGGCTGAAGAAATGGATAGCATAAAGTCAAATAGTTCAACCGCACTGCTTTTGGAGAAATTTCTCGAACTGCTGAATACTGGTTATGATTCACATATAGATTTGGAGAACAAGTCAAGAGAAATGGCAGCCTCCCTTGATCTTGCTTTCAAGGACTTGGTCCATCCTCTTAGGCTGTTAATCACTGGAATGAAGGTAGGCCCAGGGTTGTTTGAGATCGTAGACGCCCTTGGAAAGGACATCGTAATAAGAAGGGTCTCAAAATTTCTCAATGATGCATAAGGCTTAGAGTGAAACTCGAAGAGCATCTGGTATATCCTCGAATAAAGGTCTTTATTATAGCTCTTGTTATAATATTGAGCTTGTTTGTCGTGTGGATCTTTAAGGGTATTTTGATACTATTTTTCATCTCTCTTTTGCTTGCGTATCTGATAGAGCCCCTCTTTAACTTAGTGTTGAGATTTCAAAAAAATAGGGTAATATCTCTGATCGTATCTTATATTATAGTGTTTGCCTTCCTGGGAAGTATTGGTATCGTGCTCTTCTTTGGCCTTTCTAACGAAGTAAGGAGCATAGCAAGGCACACACCTGTATATTTTGAATCGATTAAGGGCTATATGGACAATTTGCAGACGCTTTTGAATTCATTTTCTATACCCCTTGATATCAGGTCTTCATTTAACGGAGTTTTCTTGTCTCAGGAATACGTTCAGTCTCACCCATATTCTCTCTCCTTTTACGAGAGCGCAAAAGTTCTGAAGACATTTTTTTTGGAATCTGTAAGAACGGGCGTTAATATATTTATTGTGTTTATGGTCGCCGCCTTCTGGATAATCGACTTTGAAAATATTAAAGAAGGTCTCTTAACCCTATTTCCCCCCGACAGAAGGCAAGAGGTCGTGGAGCTCTCTACCGATGTGGATTTTGTTTTGAAGAGGATTGTCAGGGGGCAATTTCTGATATGTCTTATAAACGGTACATTAACTACCATAGCCCTTGTTATTTTGAAAATTCAATACGCCATCTTGATAGGGGTGCTGGCAGGATGTCTTTCTGTAATACCAGTTTTCGGAACCCTCTCTACCACCTTGCCTGCAGTTTTTCTTGGACTCACTCAGTCTTGGACAGTTTCTCTTGAGGTTGTGGCGGTGATACTCTGCATACACTGGCTGGAGAGCTATGTATTGTGCCCCAGGATAATGGGAAAGCAGGCTCAGGTTCACCCAATTCTTATAATATTGGCTCTGGTCTCAGGTGAGCAGCTCTTTGGTTTGGAAGGCTTAATCCTGGCCATACCAGCGACTGGCGTTTTAAAGGCTGTTGTTGTACACTATCTTAAAAAAGCCGGTCACATTGAGCCGACTGGGAACACAAAGAGCCAATAAGAAGCACTATGATATATCAATTTTTCACTATTATCGCTTTTGTGTAGCTCATTTCCTGGACAGTGTAAAATATGCCTTCTTTGCTGCCCGTTCCTGACGACTTGATCCCTCCGACAGGATAATATCCGGTGCCGTGTCTGGGATAGTCGTTTATATGTATCTGCCCAGCCTTGAGCCTTCTTGATAGCTTAATCATATAGTTCACGTCAGAGCCAAATATTGCAAGATCCAGACCGTACTTGCAAGAATTTATAATGTTTACCGCCTCATTTATATCTTTGTATACGTAATATATGAAAATCGGACCGAATACTTCTTCTTTCATCAGCTTTATTTCAGGGTTGTAGATCTTTATTAATTGTGGCGGAAAATAGGCATTGGTTGGGCTGTCTGAGAATATTATCTTTGAGCCAGAGTCAATCGCCTCTTTTATAAGCTTCTTTAATCTGTTTGCAGATGAGGTTGATATCAATGGCCCCAGGTTGCACTCTTCGCTAAAGGGATCCGCCCTTTTTATGTTTTTTATTTTGTCCAGCGTTGAAGACACAATGACCTCTTCTATCTCTTCTGGAATTAATATTGTATTTAGAGCATCACAACGCTGTCCTGCGTTTTTTAGCGCCCCATTTAGCCAACACCTTGTGACCTCTTTTGGATTGGCATCTTTCAGAACTATGCCAAATGCCTTGCCGCCCAATTCAAGGTGGAGCTTCTTTATGCCCGCATTTCTTATCACGCTCTCGCCAGTTTTGCTCGAACCTGTAAGAGAAACGAGGTCTGTTTTCTGGTTATTTACTATCATCTCTTTTATTTGTGTCTCTGATGTCGCAATGGTGGTGAGGGCCTTCTTTGGAAAGCCAGCCAATTCAAATATCTTTATCAGAAGTAGGACTGATAGAGGTGTGTGTTCGCTGGGTATGGAAATGGTAGAATTGCCAGCTATCAGAGCGCTTGCAAGCTTGGATGCGTGGAGAAAAAAGGGAAAATTAAACGGGCTGATAAGAACAGATATGCCGTATGGCTCTCTCAGGGTAATTACGCTTCTATCCTTCAAATCATCAAATATGCCTGACGGTATGTATTCTCCCTTTAGCGCCATCAGATCGATACTTGAGAAATTAAGCCTTTCTATGGTGGAGTCTATTTCGCCCCTTGCAAGCTTTATCGGTTTTGAGCTGTCCATAACTATGACATTCGCCAGGAGATCGAAATTCTCCTCAATCAACTTTCTGCATTTCATCAACATATCAAATCTCTTGTAGTGGCTTATTTTTGACAGCTCTAAGAAGCCCTCTTGGGAGGTATTTATAATTTGTTTTATGTCAGGGGAGACAGGCCCCCTAAACCTGTAAAGTATCTTGTTATTTATCGACGAGATCTTGTTCTCAGGCTTTCCGCCTAAGGCCCTCCATTCGCCAATCAGGAAGCTGATCTCTGGGATTGGATCTTTAGAGAGTAGGTCAGAAAACGGACTGTTTTTCAGTATATCTGCAATATTCTCCATTTAATTATTTTCTATTTTTATAAATTTCAAAATATTTTTTTGCTGTTGTTGCAAAAACCTCTGCTGTAATCTCTTCATAGAGCACGAACTCAATTTTTCTCAGCGATTCGTCTTTCATAAGATGTTCAAAGGATTCTCGAATAAGAATATCAGCACATTTGTCCTTTGGGAAGCCGTATATGCCTGATGAAATCGCAGGAAGAGAAATGCTTTTTAGCCTAAGTTTCAATGCGAGATCAAAGCACGAATTTATAGACATCTTTAGTAGCTCCATAGCTGCGTCAGGCGCATATTCATTGTAATCAGGACCAGCTACATGGATTATGTGTTTTGGTTTTAAATCGCCTGCTGTAGTGTATACCGCTTTCCCTGTGGGAATAGGCCCCTGGTTTCTAATTATCATATTGCTTTCAGTCTGGATTATCTCTCCGCCTCTTCTGACAATTGCAAGGGCTACGCCGCCCCCATGCTGAAGATATCTATTTGCCGCATTTACTATGGCATCAGTGTCCCTGAGCGTGATATCTCCTTTAACAATTTCTAAAATTTTATCCTTTATTTTAAAATTGATATCAACCATTTTTTTCCTCCTGAAATTAGCAAACTGAGAATAAAATTTTAATTGGTTAAACTAATAAGTTCTCTATCAAAAAGCTAATATCAACATTATAGTATAATATAATATCTAATTTTATATTAGGTTTTTAAATATTTTGGAGGTGCAAATTTGGATAATGAGTTTTTTGCTTTGTGGCAAAATGTTATAAAACAAAATGAAGAGGACATGCTCCTTAAGCTGGATAGAGGACTTGAGGCAAGAGAACACTTGTGGAAGAACAAGCTCGATTTAGATGGGGATCTGGCAGCCAATATTAAGTCTGTAGATAAGAAATTCCTGCTTATGGCTCCATACATAGTGTCATTTATAGGGAAAGAGTATTTCTCAAAATATGAATACAAGCCTATCTTTATGTGGTGGTATCACTCAGATGCAATTGCCGACGGGAAGCTTACTGTGGATATAGAGAACAGGGTATGCGAATACAACGATCAGGGCATGGAAGGCGAGTGCTCTATGGAAAAGATGAAGGAAGAGGGCTTTATGATGGAATTGGGAGAAATTTCAGGACATCACAAATAAAATTGGGACTATTAGATAAGTTAGACTCTCTTAGGGGATCTCCTTGCGAGAGCCAAATTGAGTTGAGAGTTTCTCAGTTTAGAGAAATTGGTTCTGGCAGTGAAGAAAAGATCTTTGAGGAGCTTTGTTTCTGTGTTCTGACTGCAAACTACTCTGCTAAGGGCGGCATATCTATTCAGAACAAGATAGGCGATGGTTTCTTGTATATGGAGGAAGAAGAGCTAAAGCTAACTCTTAGAGAGCTGGGCTATAGGTTCTGGAATCCGCGATATAGATTTATCGTAGAAAACAGAAGACTTTTTGGGATGTTGAGAGATATCCTGGGCTCTGATGTAAGCACTTTTGACAAGAGGAAGACCCTGGTAAAAGAGGTAAAGGGCTTTGGGATGAAAGAGGCAAGCCACTTCCTTAGAAACGTTGGTATATTTGATGTGGCGATTCTTGACAGGCACATATTAAGGGTTATGAAGGAATATGGCTATCTTGATGAGATTCCCAAAACAATTACCGAAAAAACATATATTAATTTCGAGAAAACCTTTTTTCAAATTTCAGATGATTTTGGAAAGCCACCGGGAGTCTTGGATCTATATATATGGTTTATGGAAAAAGGATGTGTGGACAAATGAGAATAGGGCTCTTTCAGATGGACATATTAAGAGACTTTGAATTAAACTTTGAGAAGGTTAAGAGGGCGATCTTAGAGGCTCAGAAGAACAACCTAAATCTTTTAGCCTTGCCTGAGACCTTTCTCTCTGGATATTACAAGAGTTCAATTAAAAAGGTTAGCGAAAACCTATCATATTATTTTGATCAACTTTCAAGCATGTCAAGAGAATGCAGCATGGATATATATGGTTCATTGCCTGTAAAAGAAGACAGCAGCATGTACAATTGCGGCTTTTATTTTAGCGGCGGAAGCTGCATTGGTAGATACAAGAAAATCCATCTAATAGGTATTATGGGGGAGAGGGATATCTTTTCAGAGGGGAGTGAGTCTGTGGTGGCAGAGTCAAAGAATCTGGGCAAGGTGGGTCTTGCAATCTGTTACGACATAAGGTTTCCAGAACTCTTTCGAAAGATTTCCACAAAGTCAAGGGTTACGATAGTGAGCGCTATGTGGCCAAAGAGCAGGATAGAGCACTGGAAAACTCTTTTAAGGGCTCGCGCGATTGAAAACCAATGCTTCATAGTCGGAGTAAACAGGGTGGGCTCTGATAGAAATAACTTGTATTCTGGCAACTCTCTTATTTTTGACCCTTATGGGGCAACTCTCTTGGAGTGCGGCGATAAAGAAGGCCTGTATTTTTCTGATATAGATCTTTCATCGGTAGAAAAATACAGAAGCGATTTCAACGTTTTGGGCGACAGAAGGATATTTAATTTACAATAATATAATAATATTATATGTTTTAAAATTTTTTTAAATTTTTAAAGGGGGAAACATGAAAAGTCAGATAGAATCGGCTTTGAAAATGAAGTTTAATCCTGTTGCGATTATCTGGTCGGATAAGTTGCCTGAAAATGCAATGAGATTCAAAGAGGGCAGATGGGGCTGCGTGATGTGGCTTTTTGCAAATGCTGCTAAAGGAAGGACTGCTGCCTTTGATAGAAAAACCTATGGCTGTTGGGGCGGCGGAGTAGGTCTTGGCTTTGGCAACGCCTATAAATACTTTCCTGGGGGACAATCGTGTTTTGAAAAATTTTTGTCAAGCGGGAATAAGGAAGATGACTTAGGCAAGGAAATCGCTGCAAGCTTAGAGAATCTGGCAAGGAAAGACTTTATTGAAGACTTTCTTGAGGGGGAAAGATACGTAAAGACCCCGGAAAAAGTTAAAAAATTTTTAGAACAGATGCCTATTATGGAAGTTCCAACAGAATATGTAATATTTAAGCCCTTGCAAAATGTAGATTTGAATGTAGAGAAACCAGAGGTGATAGTCTTCCCTGTGAATCCACATGAACTGGCTGCTTTAGTTGTTCTTGCAAATTATGGCAGGGACTCTTTCGAAAGTGTAATTTTTCCGTGGGGCGCAGGTTGCCAGACTATGGGTATTTTTGCTTATAAAGAGAGAGGATCAGCACCCCAGAGGGCTGTGGTAGGGTTAAGCGATATCTCTGCAAGAAAGAATATACGAAACCATCTTGGCGATGATATCTTTACCTTTACCGTTCCAATCGAAATGTTTCAAGAGATGGAGTCAAACGTAAGTAAAAGCTTTTTAGCAAGGCCAACATGGGCGTCACTCAAGTCTCTCACTTTCTCCCC
>NZ_JBAGBW010000015.1 GCF_039822205.1 Thermodesulfobium sp. 4217-1 | reverse complement strand
CAAAACAATATTCAGTTGTCAAAGTTGACAGAATATTTCAAATAATTAAACATTATACACCTTTGTCAAGTGTCAATCAAGCAATTATTCTTATATTATATTCTCATATTATAACACACACAATAAACGACATTTGTTATCTATCTCTCTTGATTCCAAACTCTTGTGTATAGTTTGCTAGAAGCTGATATAATTAAGCTATGTTAGAAAACTACAAACTTAGGATGCTAAATTCTATAAAAATTGCTTCGAATCTATTTCGTATCTTGTTGGCTCTCTTTTTCTTATATGTTATCTTTTCTCAAGGTTCGAAAAAGTAACCTAAGTATTAACATAATATTAACACTGTGCCGTGCTATAATCATTAGAGTCTTATTAGAATTACATTAATCTTTTGAGGGGTGATAGTTTTCCTTACGAAAAAGGGGCTTTCTGATGAAAAGGTTTTAGTTTTGAACTCTTCATTTTATCCTCTGGGAGTGAGTTCCTGGAAAAGGGGCTTTTTGCTCGTTTGGAAGAAAAAGGCAGAGGTTATTGAATACAATGGCCACTTTTTAAGAGAAGATATAAGGCTGCCTTGCGTGATAAGGCTCGATAGGAATATATTTTTGCCATATAAAGATGTCGCTCTTACCAGAAGAAACATAATAGCAAGAGATCAGAATACATGCCAATATTGTGGCAAAAAATCTGCAAATTTAACTGTAGATCACGTGATACCGAAATCCAGAGGTGGGGATCTTTCATGGGAAAATGTAGTAGCCGCCTGTCAGGCATGCAACCTGAAAAAGGGTAACAAGACCCCTGAAGAGGCAAATATGATTCTCTTTAGACGTCCGAAGAGGCCCAAAATTCCCTCCAACTTATTGGATATTATCAGGTGTGCAAAAAGTCAATATCATGAATGGATAAAATACATCCCTGAGAGATATCTCTCTTAGCTACCATTTTTCTATCTGTCTTAGAGCCTCGTAAAGGGCTATTGCGACGCTATTTGAGAGATTTAGCGATCTTGCTTCTTTATTCATTGGTATGAAGTATGTCTTGTCTTCAAACTCATTGAGTATCCTCTCATCCAAGCCTGTGCTTTCTTTGCCAAAAACGATAAGGCTATCTTTAGAATAAGTCCCCTTTGTATAAATATTTTTACCCGAAGGAGAGAAAAGAAGCAAATTTTCTGTGTCAAAATTGGGCTTTGCCTCTTCAAAAGTCGGATAAAATGTAAAGTCAAGGTGCTCCCAATAGTCCATTCCAGCGCGCTTTAACCTTTTGTCATCAATTAAAAATCCTGTGGGGCCTACTACAACCAGAGAAACCCCTGCTGCTACACAAAGTCTGCCTATGTTTCCAGTGTTTTGTGGAATTTCAGGCTCAACCAATATTATCTTCATCCTATGATATGACTCCTTCATTTTTCATTTTTGATACTTTATACTATTCTACATAGTATAGTAAAATATTAGGATCTTTAATATTTAAGGAGGTGAGCCCGACTGGGCTATAATTATGAAAAAGATAGAAGCTATTATTAGACCTTATAAACTTGATGAAGTTAAAGCTGCCCTTACAGAGATGGGCGTTATGGGCATGACAATTACAGAGGTAAAGGGCTATGGGCGTCAAAGAGGACATACTGAGAGGTATAGAGGTTCTGAATACGTGGTAGATCTTTTGTCAAAAATAAAGATAGAAGTTGTAATTCCAGAGGATGAAGTGGAAGGCGTGGTTCAAACTATCGTAGACTCTGCAAGAACAGGTGAGGTTGGAGATGGCAAGATATTTATTAGCTCAATAGATGAGGTCATAAGAATTAGAACAGAGGAGAGAGGGGAGGCAGCTGTTTGAAGGCATATCCCCAAACATTTGAGAGAAGAGGCAAGTCTTGTTATATTGGTGGCATAAGTGTAAAAGAGTTATCAGAAAAATATTCTACCCCCTTATATATAATGTGTGCTCAGACTATAAAGTCAAGAGTTGAGACTTTTAAAGAAAGCTTCAAGAAATACCTTCCGTTTGAGTCAAGGATAGCCTTTGCAGGGAAGTCTCTTTGTGTGGCTGGCTTTCTGAAAAAGTTAAGGGATCTGGATATGTGGCTTGACGTGGTGTCTGGAGGAGAGCTCTATACAGCTATCAGGGCAGGATTTGATACGAAAAGAATATATTTTCACGGAAATAACAAGTCCTTTGAAGAGTTAGATTTTGCCATAAAGTCAGGAGTCGGCTATATCGTGGTCGACGGCTTTTCTGAAATTGAAAAGATAAGAAAACTATCGTTTAAATATAACCACATCCCCTGTATGATAAGGGTTTCTCCTGGCATAGAGGCTCACACGCACGAATTTATAAAAACAGGCAAAATAGACTCGAAGTTTGGCTTCCCTGTTGGGACAGATGCTTTGTCTGCCGCAAAGGAGCTGTCAAATATTGATGGTGTAGAGTTCAAGGGCATCCATGCTCACATCGGCTCTCAGATCTTTGATCCCAAGCCATATGTTGAGCTGGTAGATGTGATGTTTGACTTTGCAAAGAAGCTCAGCGATGAGGGGATTGACGTAAAGAATATAAATCTTGGAGGAGGATTTGGAGTGGTGTATACAGAGGAAGACTCTCCTGCCTCTATTGAAGACTTCATAAGAGAAATATCTTCTGAGATAAATAAGAATATGGACAAGCACGGAATGAAAGATATAGCGTTTACTGTCGAGCCAGGGAGATCTATAGCAGGTCCTTCCGGGATAACCGTATATAGGGTAGGATCTGTCAAAAAAATTGACGGTTTTTTGCCGTATGTGTCTGTGGATGGCGGAATGGCTGATAATCCAAGATATGCTCTATATAGGGCCAAATATCATGCAGAGCTTGACGCCAAGACCGAGAATGTCCTGGAAGTCAAGATAGTGGGCAGGTTTTGTGAATCGGGAGATATGCTGGTAGAAAAAATATCTCTGCCTGAGGTAGAAATTGACGATTTACTAATAGTTTTCACTACTGGCGCATACAACTACTCTATGGCGAGCAATTATAATAGGTTTGGCCGTCCTGCCATGGTGATGGTGGAAGATGGAAAAGACAGTCTTTTAGTAAAAAGGGAGACGTATGAGGATATCGTTTCTCTGGATGTGTAAAATTAATTTATAATTGATTTTTTATCAGGTGTTAAAATAAGTGTTACTTTTTGGGTATCTGTAAGAAATTAGAAGGGAGTTTCTATGAAATTTTTAAATATAAAGATTGTTATACCCGCTATTTTGATCCTTATTGTCGCAGGCGCTCTTTTTTGGCATTTTTCTCATAGAGTCGAGCACGTATCCTTTGCGCAGGTAGATAAACTAAATACAGATAACATTACAAGCCAAATAAAGTCAAAGTTAACGGGCGACGTTCTTGACGTTCAGTCGGCATCGAATGGCTACATTACAGGGGCATGGGTGGCCTTGAAGGTGAGTCCGCAGAGCGACGTATCTTTTGAGTCGGAATCAAAAAAGATATTTACTTCTTTGTTCGCCATACCAGGTCTTGATTTTGTCGAGATAAGCTTTATAGAGAGGCCTGCCCCATATAAATATGGATACGGTGAGCTATTTACCGCGCTTTCTACGCACAGCGCATTCAAGGATAGCGAGCCTCTTGCAGACTGTGGCTACTACTGGTCTTGGAACAAGGGCAAGCCTTATTACAAGGGCAAGGACCCATTTGGCAAGGTAGAACAGGCACCTCCTATAAAACAGGGCCAGAAAAAGGTATTTTTGACATTTGACGACGGACCATTCCCCTTGTATTCCTTGCTCCTTGCTGATCTGGTAAGACATTATGGCCATGCCACCTTTTTTCTTGTAGGCAAGATGTTGGAAGTAAGACCGTATGTAGGCAAGATCTTGCAGGACTGGGGTATTGAAATAGGTTACCATTCAGAGGATCACTTTAACTTTAACAAATTGGACAACCTTAAGGCAAAGGAAGAGATTACCCTTGAAACCACCACCTTTAAGGATGCGGGTTTAGATATGTCTAATATCAAGTGGTTTAGACCTCCTGGCGGGGATCTTGACAGTCAGAAGGAAAATCTCGTAAAAGACCTGGGGCTAAAAGTAGCCTGGTGGAACGTCAATACTGCAGATTACAGAAAAGAAACTACCAGAGAGCAGATAGCAAGCTCATATCTTTCTGGTTTGAAGGATGGAAATGTGTTTCTTGGACATCAGGGCCTTTTGAAGACTATACAGGCTCTTGATGTGGTTTTGCCTATTATGAAATCAAAAGGATACGGTTTTGAAAGTTTATGAAAATTTTTAGGAGGAACTGATTTGGCACTTTTTGGTACAGATGGCATAAGAGGGAAGATTGGCTCAGAGTTAAGTGCTAATCTTTCCTTTGATGTAAGCAGGGCATTTGGTTTCTATCTAAGAAGAAATCTACCTGGTTTGCCCGTTTTACTTGGAAAAGATACGAGGTTCTCTGGAGATATGATAGAGTCGGCTATTTCTGCAGGACTTAGCTCTCAGGGGGTTGATGTCATAAGTTTGGGCGTGATAACCACGCCAGGGCTTCAATATCTGTGTTCTTATAGAGAATGCGCAGGGGTTATGATAACTGCTTCTCACAATCTGGCTGCTGACAATGGCATAAAACTTTTTTCAAAGGGCGGACTTAAATTGAGTCCTGATGAAGAGGCCTGTGTGGAGAGCTTTGTAAATTCTGATTTTGCAGAAGAACCCCCAGCAAGAATTTATGAGGATAAGAAGTTTACTGACATTTACCTTAATTATCTAAAAGAGAGATCAAGAGGGATAATCATCAGGGGAATTGTTTTAGATTGTGCCAACGGATCTACCACTCAGTATGCGCCTGAGCTTTTTAACTTTTTGCATCCAGATTTTTTGTATACTGCGGGTTGTTATCCTGATGGTTACAATATAAATCTAAATTGCGGAAGTACTCACCCTGAGGTTATTTGCGATCTGAGCAGGGGTCTAAATAAGCCCTCGACAATCGGATTCGCCTTTGATGGAGATGGTGATAGGGTAATAGCCTGCGATGATAAGGGGAACGTGGTAGACGGAGATGATTTTCTTGCTGTGCTTTCCTTGTGGTTGAAGGTAGTAATGGGCAAAAGGAATTTTTCTGTGGTAGGAACTGTTATGACGAATAGGGGCCTTGAAGAATTTCTTAAAAGGGAAAATATTACTTTTTATAGGTCAAACGTGGGCGACAAGAACGTATATAACATGATGAAAGAAAAAGGAGCCCTTCTCGGTGCAGAGACTAGCGGACACGTAATCATAAGCAATGAACTGTGCGGAGATGGGATGATAGCTGCAATCTATCTGCTAAGAAGCGTTCACGAACTTGGACTTAAAAAATTAAACCTGTTTAAGAGACATCATCAGATTATGAAGAGCATAAAACTGGAATCAAGAATCCCGTCATTGAGCCGTGAATTGGTCGAAAAGATTGAAGAGCTAAAAAAGAATTTTGATGGCAGGATAGTGGTAAGGCCATCTGGCACCGAACCTATTGTAAGGGTTATGGTGGAGTGCAAGAATCTCGAAGAGGCAAATTTAATTTGCGAGGAGATTTGCAACATGATAGAAAATAAAGAATTTAAAACAGTTAGCAGCTAGTTTGTGAGCATTAGAGAGCTTATCTACCAAGTTGTGTTTATCTTCTTTTAGAAGCGTTTAGGAAAAACTCATTAGGAGGATAGTTTAAGATGGCAGAGAAGACAGATCAGGAAAAGAGTATCGATTCTGCAATAGCTCAAATAGAGCGTAGGTTTGGCAAGGGCTCAATAATGAGGTTGGGTGAGGCCGAACCTCCAAAAGTAGATTTTATTAGCTCTGGTTCTATGGCTATCGATATTATTTCGGGCATTGGTGGACTTCCCAGGGGAAGAATTATTGAGATATATGGACCTGAGGGTTCTGGTAAGACCACTGTAGCCCTTCATACCATTGCAGAGGCGCAAAAGGCTGGAGGAGTAGCTGCCTTCATTGACGCCGAACATGCCTTAGACGTTTATTATGCAGAAAGAATAGGTGTAAACCTTAAAAGTCTTCTTATATCCCAGCCTACGACTGGTGAGGAGGCTCTTGAGATAGCAGATACCCTTGTAAGGAGCAATGCAGTTGCTATTGTGGTGGTCGATTCTGTAGCCGCCCTTATACCGAAGTCAGAGCTTGAAGGCGAGATGGGCGACGTAACAATAGCCCTGCAGGCAAGGCTGATGTCTCAGGCCTTGAGAAAGCTGACGGGAACTGTGAATAAGTCGAGAACTGCATGTGTTTTTATTAACCAGTTAAGAGAAAAGGTGAGCACAGGTTACTCCTCTGGTCCCATTGAGGTTACTCCTGGCGGCAGGGCTCTGAAGTTCTATTCTTCTATGAGGATTGAGGTCAGAAGAGGCGAGGCCATAAAGAGTTCGGCTGGTGAGATTATTGGCGCGAAGATGAGAATTAAGATTGTAAAAAATAAGCTGGCTCCACCATTTAAAGAAACAGAGCTAATTTTAATCTATGGTCAGGGGATAGATAGAACAACTGATCTGTTTGAAACAGCTCTAAATTTAGGTTTTATAACTAGAAGCGGGAGTTTTTATTATTTCAAGGAGCTGAGAATGGGACAGGGCAAGGATGCCTCAAGGACTCTCCTGGACGAGAATGAGGATCTCAGAAATGAGATTATGCTTGCTGTGAGAACCTATTTCGAGCCAGAGGCGAAGCCTGCAAGCGGTGAAAAAGAACAGTAACTTATGATTTTTGATGTAATTGATTGATTAAAAGATTAACTTTAAGATAAAGTGAAAGGGGTGATACCTTAAGTGGAACACGTTTTGTTGACATTAATTCTGATAATACTGATAATAATTGGCGTTGCAGTTATATATTATTTGTACAAAAAGACTCAAGAGCTAAGGTTGGAAGCCGAGAAATTGAGCAAGGAAGCCAAGGAAGTTCTCCAGAATAACATAAAAGAAGCTGAGAGCAGAAAAAAGGAGATACTTCTCGAAGCCAAAGATGAATCCATAAGGTTAAAATCTGAGGCGGAAAGAGAAATAAAAGAAAGAAGAATAGAGGTAAACAGGCTCGAACAAAGACTCCTTCGCAAGGAAGAGAATCTTGAGAGAAAGCTTGAGAATCTCGAAAAAAAAGAGGAGCAGATCACTCAGAGAAAGCTCCAAATTGATGAATTAAAATCAAAGCTTGAGAATCTTGTACAGGAAAGATCTATTGAGATTGAGAGGATATCTGGGCTTACTTCTGATGAGGCAAGGAATATATTGCTGGCTGAGGTAGAGAAAGATCTTGATGTAGAGATTGCAAACAAGATAAAAGAAGCTCAGACAAAGATAAAAGAGGAATCTGAGAAAAAATCAAGGGAAATACTGTCATTGGCGATCCAGAGGTGCGCAGTCGACCACACCATGGAGTCTACTGTTTCTGTGGTAACCTTGCCTACCGACGATATGAAGGGAAGAATTATCGGTCGAGAGGGCAGAAATATACGTTCGTTTGAAGCTGAGACAGGAGTAGAGCTTATAATTGACGATACGCCTGAGGCGGTTACTATATCCAGCTTCGATCCAATCAGAAGAGAGATCGCAAGGAGATCTCTTGATAAGCTAATATTGGATGGCAGAATACACCCCGGGAGAATTGAAGAGACCGTAGAAAAATCCAGAAAAGAACTCGATCAGGAGATAAAAGAATATGGTGAAGCTGTCTGTCTTGAAATGGGGATACCGAATTTCCATCCAGAGATCGTAAAACTGATAGGCAGATTGAAATTTAGGACTAGCTACGGTCAAAACATATACCAGCACTCTATAGAGGTTGCCCACCTTGCAGGCATAATGGCCTCAGAGCTGGGACTTGACTCTACGCTATCCAAGAGGGGCGGGCTCTTACACGATATAGGCAAGGCTGTGGACTTTGAGATGGAGGGTTCGCATGCAATTATAGGAGCCGATCTTGCAAAAAAATATAAAGAGAATTCACTTGTGGTAAATATGATTGCAGCCCACCATGCCGAAGTTGAACCGACGAGCCTGGAGGCTGTTTTGGTTCAGGCTGCTGATGCTATTTCTGCATCAAGGCCAGGGGCAAGGAGAGAGTCCCTTGAGACCTATATAAAGAGACTGGAAAATCTTGAAAAGATCGCGCTTTCATTTGAAGGCATTGATAAGTGCTTTGCGATACAGGCAGGCAGGGAGATAAGGGTCATAGTAAAGCCCGATCAAGTTGACGATCTTATGACGCAAAAGCTTGCAAGGGATATGGCAAAAAGGATTGAGGAATCTCTTGACTATCCAGGAGAGATAAAGGTTTCTGTAGTAAGAGAGATCAGATCGGTAGAATATGCTAAATGAAAATCTTGTTCGTAGGCGATATTGTAGGCAGATCTGGAAGGCAGATACTGAAAGATGCCTTTAAAAACTTCGATCTTAGGTCGAAATATGACTTTATAATAGTAAATGCTGAAAATGCTGCTGGCGGATTTGGCATTACGAATAAGGTATTGGAAGAATTATTGCAGTTGGATATAGATTGCTTTACAATGGGCAACCATACCTTCGATAAGAGAGACGGTGAGCAGGTCCTATTGCACAATAAGGTTATAAGGCCTGCTAATTTGCCTCCTAACGTGGTAGGTTCTGGCTATGGTATTTTTAATTCAAAATTAGGCAATGTTGCGGTGATTAACCTCCTTGGCAGGGTATTTATGCAGCCTGTTGACTGTCCATTTAGGTCTTTTGACTCCTTATATTCAGAGATAAAAAAAGAATGCGATATCGTAATTGTCGACTTTCATGCTGAGGCCACTTCCGAAAAAAACGCTCTTGGCTGCTATTTGGATGGAAGGGCTAGCGCTGTGGTTGGCACGCATACCCATGTGCCGACTGCCGATTGCAAAATTCTCCCAAATAAAACCGCTTATGTTACCGATGTGGGCATGACTGGCTCAACTGCCGGGATTATTGGCTTTAAAAAAGACTCTATAATACAAAAATTTTTAACTTATATACCGAAAAAGTTTGAGGTAGAGGTGATCGACCCACAACTTCAAGCTGTTTGTATCGATGTAGACGAAAGAGGCAGGGCTAAATCAATCGAGAGGGTCTTTTATCCAGAAAAAATGTGTAGCGAAGGAGAAACCCTTATAAATGATTGAAGAAAAATCACTTTATAAGACAGTTAAGGACCCAAATGTTGCTCAGATTGATTCATCTAATACTATTTTTCACCGTTCGCCAGTAAACAATGTAAGGCTGGGTAAATTAAATATTAGGGGCAAGACTGCTAAGACCCCACTTTTTATGCCTGTAGCTACAAGAGGAACGGTAAGGGCTCTTACCCCATCTCAACTTAAAGAGATAGGCTTTGAGATGATACTTTCAAACACATATCACCTGCACGAGAGACCTGGCGAGGAAGTGATAGACAAGTTAGGGGGCCTTCACAAGTTTATGAATTGGGACGGCCTTATACTGACAGACTCTGGCGGGTATCAGGTCTTTAGCCTTTCAAGCCACAGAAAGATCAGCGATGAGGGCGTATTTTTTAGATCGGTTCTGGATGGAAAAGAGATTTATCTTACGCCTGAAAAGGTTCTTCACATACAGAAGAAACTAAATACCGATATAGCAATATTTTTAGACGAGTGTCCAGAATATCCTTGCAATGCAAGGAGAGAAGAAGAGTCGCTTATTAGGACTCTGAAGTTCGCCGAGCGATCTATTAAGGTAGAGAGAAATCCTGGGCAGCTCTTTTTTGGAGTTGTGCAGGGCGGTATGAACTTTAAGCTAAGGCAGGAGTGTGCTCAGGCACTGCTATCCCTTGGAGTAGACGGTCTGGCTATCGGAGGTCTTTCAATGGGAGAGGATCCATCACTGACCAGAGAGGTTCTTGCGGCTACTCTTGAGGTGATTCCAGAAGACAAGCCACGATATCTTATGGGTGCTGGATCGGGTATATTGACATATATAAAAATGGGCATAGATATGTTTGATTCTGTGTTTCCTACCAGACTTGCAAGGCATGCTAGCGCATTTTTGTATAATGGAGAGAGGATCAATATATCTAACAAGAGATTCAAGGAAGACGCATCTCCTTTGGATGAGGGTTGTGATTGTTACGCGTGTAGAAATTTTTCAAGGGCATATATAAGGCATCTGTTTCTCTGCGATGAAATACTTGGAAAAACATTGCTTAGCATCCACAATTTGACCGTTCTCTTCAAGACCGTGAACGCCTTGAATTCGTGAAATAGAGTTTTTGTTTTTGAAAATTAGTTTGAAAGGAGTTGGAAGGATTTGACATTTAAAAGATTGAGATGGGGCATTATCCTTATAGTATTAGCGGCTGCCGTTGCTATAAACTATCTTATGCCTCTTAAAGAGGGATTGGATTTGCAGGGTGGAATGGAAGTTGTTCTGGAGGCTCAGAACACTAATACTGTTACTGTGAACAAAGACGTAATGCAAGGGGTCAAGGCAGTTATTGAAAACAGGGTAAACGGACTTGGGGTATCAGAGCCTCTTATCCAATTGAAGGGGAACAACTCTATTCTCGTCCAGTTACCTGGCATTAAAGATTATCAAAATGCATTAAACGTTATAGGAAAAACTGCGTTTCTTGAGTTTAAAGAGCCAATTTATGATACTGTGACAGGGAAGATCACTGGCTGGAAAACAGCTCTAACTGGCGCCGATCTGCAAGATGCAAAAGTTGGATACGATACAAACAGTAGGCCTGTCGTAGATATTACATTTAATACTGAAGGCGCAAAGAAGTTTGCTGAGGTTACTGCAAACAATATAAATAAGCCTTTAGCGATATTTCTTGACAACAACGAGATATCTTCTCCTGTAGTAAAAGAGGCTATTACAGGTGGAAAAGCTCAGATATCTGGCAACTTTACACTTCAAAGCGCAAAGGAGCTCGCAATTCAAATAAAAGCTGGTGCCTTGCCTGTTCCTGTAAAACTTGTGGAACAAAGGGTGGTAGGTCCTACGCTTGGAAAAGACGCAGTAGACTCTGGCTGGAAAGCTGGATTTATAGGACTCTTGCTTGTCGCTATCTTTATGATCTTGTATTACCGACTACCAGGCTTGATTGCCGATTTTGCGCTGCTTTTGTATGGCATAATTGTACTTGGCATATTTAAGTTCATACCTGTTACTTTAACACTACCAGGCATTGCAGGTTTTATTCTATCTATTGGTATGGCGGTAGACGCAAATATATTGATATTTGAGAGGTTGAAGGAAGAGCTTAGAAAGGGCATACCATTGATCTCTGCAATGGATTTGGGTTTCAAAAGAGCACTGCCAGCAATTATAGATTCCAATGCCAGTACTCTTATTACGACTGCTGTATTGTTTACATGGGGATCTAGCATAATAAAGGGCTTCGCAGTTACTCTTGCTTTTGGTGTCATTATAAGCTTTTTTACGGCCGTTATAATCTCAAGGGCACTGATGGACCTTGTGGTCCATACTGGATTTTTTAAAAAGCCAGCTTTTTATGGGGCAAAGGTAGGTATAAACGCTTCAATTACAGATGAAGTGCCAGATGAGCCAGGCTCTCCTGTTCCTGAGATCTCAAAGCCCATATCAGAAAAAAATAAACCGTCTTCTGTTGTAGAAGAGCCCATTGGAGATAAAAATGAAGAGATAGAAAAAAAGCCAGAGAAGGCTATCACCTCCAGGAAAGACAGAAGAGCTAAAAGGAGGAAGAAATAGTGAATATAATCGGGCTTAGAAAATGGTTTTATGGATTGTCTTTGTTAATAATCTTGCCAGGGGTAATGTCTCTTATTATGTTTGGCCTTAGGCCTTCAATTGATTTTACTGGTGGCACTATGATACAAATGAGACCAGAGAATCCTGTTAGTATTGATAAGCTAAGATCTGTATTGGATTCAAACAATCTTAAAGATACGACGATTCAACAGTCTGGCAATTCGTTTATTGTTAGAACAAAGCCGCTAAATATCGAGGAACAGAGAACGCTTGTTTCAAGCTTGCAAACCCAACTGGGCAAAATTAGCTTCGATAAGATAGATATGATAGGACCTACAGTATCTGCTGAGCTTGTCAGACAGGCAATCATATTAGTTTTAGTAGCATCTTTCTTGATAATTTTGTATCTATCCTTTAGATACAAGCCTGTATTTGCTATATGCGGGGTAATAGCACTGTTACACGACGTATTGGTCATAACGGGTCTATTTTCAATATTTGGCGTGATTTTCCACGCTGAAGTCGACTCGCTCTTTGTTACGGCTGTTTTGAGCACTATAGGTTATTCTATGCACGACTCTATCATCATTTTTGACAGAATAAGAGAAAATATGAAGTTTATAAAAAAGCATGAATTTGAAGAAATTGCGAATTTCAGCACACTTCAAACTATTTCAAGATCTATAAATACCTCTTTTACCGTTGTGTTAGTTTTGCTTTCACTTCTTATTTTCGGAAGTCCTGTCATAAAGTGGTTTATAGTAGCCCTTCTGATCGGCATTATTAGCGGAACATATTCATCTATATTTAACGCTACTGCACTTGTCGTAGACTGGACTAATTTCAGAAAAAGAAGAAAAGAGAGATCCAAATAATATAAAAAGGACACAGGTTTTATTGTTTAAAAAAGAAGAACATTTTGCATATTCGGCGGCATTTTTGACTCTTGTTAGCGCAATAATCAGGATTTATGCTGGTTTTTTGACATCATCGCTAGCTATTACTGCCGAGGGATTTCATGCCATAACGGATGTGGGACTTAGCTTTGCGGCTGGAGTTGCCTGTATTGGGGCAAGAAAGCCTGCTGACAGATCCCATCCTTATGGTCATGGAAGAATAGAGGATTTATTCGTATTGCTGGAGGCTCTTGTCCTTTTGGCCCTTGCAGCCTTTATTCTTTATGAGGCAGTTTCAAGGGTCGATAAGCCCACATTTAAGATGGAGCCGCTTTCAATGGCTTTTTATGGATTTACTCTTGTTTTGGTATTCGCAGGTTCTATATTTGAAAAATTCGGCGCAAAGTCCTTTGATTCGAACGTCTTAAGGGCTGATTCGATTCACCTTATGGCCGACGTAGTTGTAGGCTTTGCTGTTTTGATGGGTCTATTTATACAGGAAGTATTTTCTTTGCACTTTTTGGATGCCCTTATGTCAATTTTGATATCTTTCTGGATATTGAAAACATCTCTTTCTCTGGGCTATAAATCAGTGTCATCAATAATGGAAACAAGAGTTATAGAGGTCGAGTCATATCTGAAGTCCCAGTGTACGCACATACCAGGCTTATTGTCTGTACACAACGTTAGAACAAGGATGGCAGGCAACGAAGTCTATCTGGACCTTCATCTGGTCTTTCCTGCTTGTTTTACACTTTACCAGGCAAACAGGTGCGCTGAGCAATTGGTTTCATGTTTGAAAAATAAATTTCCCAATCTTGACATAGTTTTCAGATTAGATTCTTGTATTGAAGAGAATTCTACCTGCACAAATAATTGTCAAAGACTTAACCTGGCGTGTCCTATGGATAATGACTCAAAAAAGCTAAGAAATAAGTGTCCATTGATAAAATAAGACATATTATCTTTTAAGAATATTAACAATTGTAATTTATAAAAAATATTGATAAATGAGGTGCAATTTGAATTGCAAAAAATTGAGTTCTTGTCGGATATTAGAATATGATTAAGTTTTGTTTTTAATTATATTTTAATCTATTTTACATAAGCTAAAAATATGGAAAAGATTATATTTTGTGATTTCGATGGAACTATAACGAAAAAGGACACTGTGGACGACTTTTTTAAGAGATTTGCCGTGCCAGAATGGGAAGAAATAGAGCTAATCTGGCAGAATGGCTCTATTGGATCTGATGAGTGTTTGGAAAGGCAGCTTGCCTGTGTAAAGGGCATTACTTTAGAAAAAATTTATAATTTTCTTGAGTCGGTAGAAGTAGACGAAAGTTTTATAGAGTTTTATGAGTTTACAAAAAGCAGTGGAATTGACCTGATTGTTTTAAGCGATGGGTTTGATCTATTTATAGACTACATATTTAAAAAACTAAAGCTAAATATAAGGTTTTTTTCAAATTCTTTAGGTTTTAATGATGGGAAATTGTCCATAGGCTTTCCATATAGGGATGAGTCCTGCAAGGTAGCATCAGGAGTCTGTAAGTGTAGGATCGTAGAGAAGTATTCGAAAGAAAAATTTATATACTATATAGGCAATGGGAGATCTGATTTCTGTCCTTCGGGCATGGCTGATTTTGTATTTTCAAAGGATCAGCTTACAAAGTTTTCTCACCAAAAGGGTTATAATTTTTATAATTTCGATAAATTTTCTGAAATTAAAGCATTTATTGCCAATGAATTGTTGGCGAGTGAATCTATTGCTAAAATAAGAGCGTCAATATAGCTTTAAGAATTAGGTAATATTATAAGTTTTTATCTTTTTTTATCTTTATATATATTTTGAGGCAGTCAACTTTAGGAGGAAAATTAATGACAGATCAAGAGCTTTACAAATTAGAAAGAGATTTTTGTTCCTTTGGGGATACAGTTCACTATGTAAAAGAGCCTAAGATTTTTCGCAGTGCAGAGGGATCTTTTATGTACGATTCTGCAAACACCACATTTTTAGATCTTCAAATGTGGTATAGCGCATGTAATTTCGGATATAAAAATAAAAAGATTAATGATGCCTTGATAGATCAGATGGACACATTGCCACAGGTAACCTCTCAATATCTTAGCGAGCCAAAGATCCTTTTGTCAAAGGAGATATCTCTTGCTATGCAAGAAAAATTTAACAAAAGGGGCAGGGTTCATTTTAACGTCGGCGGATCGCAGGCTACTGAGGACGCGCTAAAGCTTGTGAGAAATTATACAGGCAAGAGCTTGATGTTTGCCTTTATGGGGGGATACCACGGTAGAACTCTTGGCGCTTCTGCAATCACATCGAGCTACAGGTACAGGAGGAGGTTTGGGCATTTTTCTGATAGGGCTTATTTTCATCCATACCCATACTGTTTTAGGTGCTTCTACGGGAAGAAGTTAGAGACTTGTGATTTTTACTGTCTGAAGATGTTCGAAAAGCTATTTGAGACAGAATACAATAGCGTTTGGGATTCCAAGGTTTCAGAGTGCGAATACGCAGCATTTTTTATTGAACCAATCCAGGGCACGGGCGGATATGTCATACCTCCAATGGGATACTTTGAAAAGCTCTCCAAGGTATTGAGAGAGAGAAAGATACTTATAGTAGATGATGAAATTCAGATGGGCTTTTACAGAACTGGCAAGATGTGGGCTGCCGAACACTTTGGCTTGTCTCCTGATGTCCTTACATTTGGTAAGTCTTTGACGAACGGCATGAATCCCCTTTCTGGACTTTGGGCGAAGGAAGAGATTATCAGCCCTGATATGTTCCCACCAGGCTCTACTCATTCGACGTTTGCCTCAAATGTCTTGGGAGCAAGGGCTGGCCTTGAGGTTATGGGTCTTATGAAAGAGGAGCATTTTGAGAGCGAAGTGAACAGAAAGGGAAAGGTCTTTCTTGAAGGCTTAGAATACCTAAAGAAAAAATATAAAGTGATTGGACACGTGGAAGGGCTTGGCCTTGCGTTGAGGATCGAGGTCTGCGAGGATGACTCTTTTACACCGAACAAGGCTCTAACCGATACCATTCTTGAAGAGGGCTTGAAAGGCAATTTGGAATACAAGGGAAAGAAATATGGCCTTATATTAGACATCGGGGGATATTACAAAAACGTCTTTACACTTGCGCCCTCATTGTATATTACAGATGAAGAGATTGATCTTGCTATAGGGCTTTTGGATCAGCTTTTTTCCAAATTTTCGGTATAAAAATTGATTAAAGATATAGAATTAAAATCTGGCAATAGAAGGGCTGTTATATTGTTCCATGGCATGACAGGAACCCCTCTTGAGCTTTCAAGGTTTGCAAAGTATCTTTTTTCTCTAAAATTTGACGTTTTTGTTCCTTGTTTGCCTGGTCATTGCAGCAAGCCGTCAGCCCTTGATAAGGTTGTGTGGCAAGATTGGTCTTATTTTGCACAAGATAAGTATAAGACGATATCAAACGAATATGATGAGGTTTTTATAAGTGGAATATGTCTGGGTGCGCTGCTTTGTCTTGAAATTTGTAGAAAATTTCCCGTTAAAGCGCAGGCATTGCTTTCGCCGACCCTTGCGATAGATGGATGGAATCTCCCGTGGTACAAATTTTTGCTTCCGCTTGCATTTGTCCCTCCATTTATATGGTTTTATTCCTATACAGAGGCTGAGCCATACGGGATAAAAAACGAATCTGTTAGGCGACAGGTTCTAAGGATTATGCAAAATAAATCTTCTGGAGTGTATGAGAGCTATAGCGCTATTTCAATTAGAGAGCTTTTAAGACTTTCAAAGAACATAAGACCTTATTTGAAAGAAATTGAAACCCCAACTATAATCTTACATTCTAAACAGGATGACCTTTGTGATATAAAAAATGCAAAAGACCTTTTTAGCAAGCTGTCCTCGAAGGATAAGAAATTTATCGAGTTACACGATTCATATCATATGGTAACCCTTGACAACGAAAGAGATATGGTGTTTAAAGAGAGTAGTGATTTTTTTCTAAAATATTCAGAGGTGGTGAATGGGAAAGACGGTCAAGTTTAATGCCAAATACTTTCAAATAGTTGTACTGTTTATTTACACTGTTGTCATCATTTTTGGTATTTTGCCCGATAGTGGCCAAATGGGTAGATATCTGAGAATTATATCGGGTCAATTTGGCGTTGCATTCTTTCTATTTTTAACGCTTTTTTTAATCGATCTAAAACTAAGCACAAGCATAAAGACCTTTTTTACCGAGCTTGGCTTGTCTTTGTTCATCTCTCTTTGTTCTGTTTTTTTATTGGGTTTGTACGATATAGGTTTTACAATATGGCCTACGAATACAAGCCCAATACCTGTAATTTCAGCTAAATTCGTCCCCTTCTTGAAATTCTTTTTCGGAGTGCAGGGGGCTACAACTTTCTTGGTGCTCTTTTTATTCTTTTTCCTTTTGCTAAAAATTTATTATTATAATAAAAAATGGCCTTCATTAAAGCCATCCTTACCGCCTTTCTTAAAAAAAAACGATCAAATAGGTAAAAAAAAAGATTTAAATAAAAGATCGCTTGAAACTAAAATCAACTCAGCAGTAGAACCTGAGTTTAAAAATCGCTCGGTAGGGCAGAAAAAGCCTGATGACTTTAGCTATGAAAAGGGCTCTGTTCAAGGTCAAAATTCAAATGTTTCTGAAAAAATTTATAAGCTGCCCAATCCATCTCTTTTTAAACCGCCCATACAGACAAAATCTACCCTTGACCACTCTAAGGTAAAAGAGAAATTGATAAAGGTATTTTCTGACTTTGGCATAGAAGTGAAGGTAGTAAGCTTTTATGAGGGACCCACTCTGCTTTTTTATGAGATCTCCCTCCCGCCTGGCACCAAGCTCCAAAGGGTAATCTCTCTTGCTGATGAGGTGGCTCTGGGTCTGGCTACAAGCTCTGTAAGGATTGATGGTCCAATTCCTGGCAGGGGGACTCTGGGAATAGAGATACCAAAGAGCAAGAGATCTGCAGTAAGGCTATCTGAGATATTGATGGACAAATCTGTAAAGGAAAACCCCTCAAAACTCTTGGTAGCGCTTGGCAAAGACGTGCTGGGAAACAGTGTGGTTGCAGATATATTCGATCTATCACATACGCTCATTGCAGGGGCTACAGGCGCAGGAAAATCAGTTTGTGTAAATTCAATATTAATGAGCCTTCTTGCAAGAAATACGCCAAAGGACCTCGAACTTCTTCTGATAGATCCAAAAAGGGTGGAGTTATCTTTGTATGAGGGCATACCGCATCTTAGGACGCCCATTATCGTGAACGCAAAGGACGCAGCCAAGCTTCTTAAGGTATACGCTTTAAATGAGATGGAGAAGAGATATGATCTTTTTGCGAAAAAGGGAGTCAGAAACCTTCAAACCTTTAACGAAAAATTTCCTGAAGAGAAGATGCCATATATCATCATAATAATAGATGAGTTTGCCGATTTGATGAAGCTTGCTTCACAAGAGGTGGAAGAGGTCGTCTTCCGTTTGGCACAGATGGCAAGGGCTACAGGCATATATTTGATACTCGCTACACAAAGGCCTTCGGTAGACGTTATAACGGGCACCATAAAGGCGAATATACCATCAAGGATTGCTTTTGCGGTTTCAAGTTTTGTGGATTCAAGGACAATTCTTGACTTTGGCGGAGCCGAGAGGCTACTGGGTAGAGGCGATATGCTGTACTATCCGCAGGGAGTCTTGAAACCCGTTAGGGTACAGGGCTGTTTGGTAGACGATGACGAGATAAAGGCTCTGGTGGAGCATTGGCGACAATACCCATCATTGCACAAGACTCCCCTTGAGATAAAAAATAACAACGACGAGGACGAGGTCGAACTTGATGAGCTATTTGATGAGGCAAGGGAGATAATTGTATCTACAAAAAGGGCTTCTACCACATATCTTCAGACAAGGCTCAAGATCGGTTTTTCCCGAGCTGCCAGAATAATGGATCAGCTCGAAAAGAGAGGCATAGTGTCGGCCCCAAAAGGAAATTCTGGAACAAGGGACGTGATTGCCGATAAATAATATGCTCAATCAAATAGAACCATCCGAGTTAATCGAGCTGTTTGCAAAATTTCCACCGTATGATTTTCGCGTTAGAAACAATAACGGCGTTATACTCTTTGAAACTATTTTTAACATTCTTACGACTGCTGATGAATCTATCGCTAAAAAATTGAGAGCCTTAGAAAATTTTCCAATATTAAGTGGTTTTTTTAAGCCATTCGCAACCTTTGTGGGGACTACTCTGTCAGAATATCTTGTACTGCCCGATATTGACACAGATTTGTTTATAGATTCTATATTTGAAGGGTGGAATACTGAATATCTCATAGCAAAGGACATACCAAAAAATTCACCCCTCCTTTCAGCAAGAGAAAATGCTTACTCTGATAGGCTAATAGACTCTCTTGAAAAAAGAGGCTTCGTAACTATAGCTGGACAGGCCTTGGCATATAGGCTTATAGACTTTGAGAGTATTGATGAATATCTGATGAAGTTTTCACAGAAGAGAAGATATGACTTTAGAAGAAAATTAAAGAAAAAGCCAGATTTGAAGCTTGAAATAGAGGATTCTGGAGAATCATTTGATGAGCCAAGGTTGGCTGAATATTATCAAATGTATGAGAACGTTTACAATAAGAGCTATGTTCACTTTGACAAGTTGACTCCTGATTTCTTCAGCGGGCTTTTGAGAAGTAAGACCTTAGGCGCAAAAATTTTCTCATACTATGCAAAGACTACCAATGAACTTATAGGGTATAAGATATGCTTTCAGGGTGAAGATATGCTTATTGACAAGATTGCAGGGTTCAAATATCCCCAGGCGCTCGATATGAGCGTATATTTTGTGAGTTGGTTTGATAATCTTCAATATTGTCTTGATAACAAGCTAAAAAAATTTGTAATAGGGTGGACCAATCCTGAGGTTAAGGCTTATTTGGGAGCTGATTTTAACTTTACTCTCCACTGCGTCTATCCGAGGAACCCTTTGATCAGAAAGGCTCTAAAATATCTTGCAAGGTATTTCGAATCTGATAAAAACGAATTTGAAAAGTTTATGAATAAAAAATCCTGACACAATGACTTTGACAATCCTAAGCTTTCAAATGATAATAAATAGTGCAGTCGTCTTAACAAAAAGGAGTGATAAAGATTAATAATAAAAAGTTAAAATTGAAAAAGCTTATTGACAGCCTTCAAGAATCTGATGTGGACAAGGCAGAGAGTTATCTGACCTTTTTACTGTATAAGAAAAATCTGCTTAAAGATGATCTGGTGAAGCTTTCTGATGAAGCAACTTATACAAAGGAAGATGACATTATTGATGACGTTCTTGAGAAGAAATAAAACATAAAATTTTAGGAGTGCATCTTGCAAAAAACTTTCTGTTTACTAATTACTGGTCTGCCCTGTTCTGGAAAGACTACTCTGGGAAAGACTTTGTATGAAAATCTTTCTTCCAAGGGAATTGAGGTGGAGCTTTTCGACGGGGATAGAGTGAGAGAGTCTATCTCTAAGGATTTGGATTTCTCAAGGTCTTCAAGGATAGAAAATATAATCAGAGTTGCAAATAGAGCGCGAGACCTTATGGATAGAGGATCGTCATGTATACTTTCTATGGTAGCTCCTTATTCTGAGGCAAGGTTGAAGGCACAAGAGATTATCGGGGATGGCTTTGTCGAGATATATCTTGACGTATCGCTGGAGGTTTGTGAAAAAAGAGACGTAAAGGGGATGTACAAAAGAGCAAGAAAGGGAGAAATAAAGAATTTTACAGGGGTTGATGACGTATATGAAGAGCCTATTAATCCTGATATCAGGATTAGAACAGACATTTTGGATGTAAAGGAGTGCTTTAAGGAGATAGAAGGCTTTTTGACAAGAAAATTTCTAATGCCTACAGGTGTAGCTGAGTATTAGCTTTTGATTAAATGTTCTACTGCAGCAAGTAGATCTACAAAATCCCCATTTTCTGCGTCTATTTTTAAGCCTATAATGCCTGCATTCTTTGCCGTTTGCATATCGCTATCGGTATCGCCTATAAAATATTTTGGCACGTTTATATCTACTTCATCCCTTTCTAACTCGAGAAGTGCCTGAAAGATCATGCCTGGTTTTGGCTTTCTGCAATCGCAATTGTCTAAGATATCATGAGGACAGAAAAATATTTTATCAATCTTAGCGCCTGATTTTAATAGCTCGGCCTGCATAAAGCTGTGAATCTCTTCAAGGTCGTTTTCAGTCATCAGACCCCTTGCTATGCCTCTTTGGTTGGTAATCAGAACCGTAATAAATTTTTCTTCATTGAGCAGCCTTATCGCCTTCTTTGCATTTTTTATGAACTTGAAGGCAAGTTTATCCGTAACATATCCATCTATAATTCTCTCGTTTATCGTGCCGTCTCTGTCAAGAAAGGCTATACCTCTTGGGTTATTTAAAATTTTCAACTTCTCCTCTCTTTCAAATTTGCTTTTAGAGTGTCGATATATATAATAATTATACTATTGTACAAAATAGCCTTAAGGAGAAGCTAATGGAAAAATCTCTTGTAACGATTGCTATGCCTGCTTACAATCACGAAAAATTTGTGCAGGAAGCCATAAAAAGCGTTATAGATCAAAATTACGACAATATTGAATTTATTATTATAAATGACTGTTCGACAGATAATACACACAGCAAGATATGCGAAATGATAGATATTTGTAAGAGCAGATTTGTTAGATTTGAGTACATAAACTCGGATAAAAATAACGGCATAACAAAGACATTAAGTAAGTGTCTAAATTGGGCTCAAGGCAGGTATTTTTCTTTAATGGCTTCAGATGACATTATTTTTTTAGACAAGATAAGTTTGCTTGTTAATGAGCTTGAAAGCCTGCCCGATAACTATGCAATTGTTTTTGGGGATGCGACATATATCGACGATCAGGGATTGGCTATGAGGGTACGAACGGGCTCTATTGAGTCAGATAGAGTAATGGAAGTTCTTGCCTCCGACAGGGATGATTTTAACTATCTAGATGAAGATGAGTTTGGAACCTACAAAACTCTTTTTAGAGGATATCTACCCACTCCATCCTGGCTTGCTAAGACTGAGTACATCTTAGATGTTGGAGGATTCAATGAAGCCTATTTTATAGAAGATATGCCTCTCTGGATAGCCCTTTCGAAAAAGTATAGGTTTAAGTTTTTCAATCAATCGGTTGCAGGCTATAGGGTTCATTTTAGAAATACTTCTTCCTCATTCCATATTAAGATGCTTATAGATTTGATTAAACTATTGGAAAGCGAGAGAGATTATTGTATTCAAAACAATTTATATGATTTTTGGAAAAAGATGATGCTTCTTTGGTTAAAAGAAATTTTGAAAAAAGAAAGTATATCTCCTGAACAGAAAAAAAATGTAATTGATATCTTAAGAGAAATTAAAACTAAAACATAGGGGGAAAGATGAATTTAGGCAATGCTAAGACAAATCTTTTGTTTTCTGAAAGCGATAAAAAAAAGAAATACAGTGTGAGCGAGCAGATTATTGACAATGGGCTATTTCATAAGTTGCTGCTCGATCAGGTTAGGCCTGAAAGCGTTGTTCTGGAAGTGGGATCCTTAGAAAGCGATTTGGGCAGATACCTAAGTTCTAAAAAAAGATGCAGGGTTTATGGAATTGATGCTCGCGAAGAGTCTATGAAAAAGGCAAGAGAGTCAAATTCTTATGAAGGCTTGTTTATGGCCAATTTAAATAGAAGAGATAACGTTGGGTGGCAGGATTTTGAAAAATTGGATATAAAATTTGATCACATCTTGATGGCCGACGTCTTTTGTCAACTAACACAGCCTGAGGAAGTTTTGAGGGCTTTTTTGAATAAAATGGATTCTGAGTCTAATATTTTATTGAGTTTGCCAAATATAACAAACCTGGACGTCATCTTAAATCTTTTTTACGGGAAATTTAATTACAATGAATATGGCATCCTGGATGACAATAACCTTAATTTCTTTTCAAGAAGATCCTTTGCAAAATGGGTACAGTTCCTAAATAAAGAATTTCTTGAAGACTGTAATCTGGACATATATTGGTTGGGCTTTACTCGCTTTCCTGAAAATGAATTTTTATCTCTATTTAAGGAGAAGCATAATGTGCTTTATAATCTTTTCTCTACCCAGGAGTCTCTCTCACTCCAGAACTGTTTTAAACTTTATAAAATGGGCGATCCAGTTAATCTAAAAAGAATAATAGAATCCCCTGATAGCCTTGACCTGATTAATGAGAGACTAAAGAAAATTAGTGAATATAAGTCATTTGTAGACAGCTTGACAGGTGAAAAGGAAGAAGTAGAAAAGCTTTGCCTTGATATTTCAGATCTTCTTGACCAATTGGCTCTCAGTGCTAAAAAAGAAATGAAGGGCGATGGTTATGTTCAAGACTAACCATAATTTAAAAAACTTTTTGAGAGAAGAAGTTTTAAAAAATAAAAATAATATAAGAGATGCTCTGATGATAGATGTTCCAGAGGATATGGGCAATGAAATGTCGTCAGGTTCTGTTCAATTTATAGAAACCTCAGATTACGAAAGCTCTGTTAGCAAATTTAATTTACCCAATAACTCATTTGGAAATATAATAATTTCAGATACAATCCACACATTGACTGACCCAGCTATAGTTCTCATTGATTGCGTGAACATTCTAAAACCAGGTGGCAATATAAGACTCATTTTTCAGGACGTCTCTTCAAGGAATCTTTTAGAGAGGACAATAAGGGGCGATATGCTTTACAAATCTGTCTTTAACGGTAGGAATTATGTTAGATTCTTCACTAAGTTGTCCTTTTTTGAGTGGATAAAAAAAATTAACGATTCCCTTGGGTCATCAAAGCTTGAAGTTATTAGCGTGGATAGTTTTCAATCAATCACATCGGGCGACAGCTTTTTCGATGTGTGTCCTGTTAGCGATGATGAATATTATTTTGTCCACCTAAAAAAACAAGGCCTGTGTCAGAACCTTTACTCGCTCATATTAGATCGGTTGGCCATTAATGAAGATAGGATAAATCGTTTAGAGGATTACTTTTCAGAGTTGATTGCCAGAGAGCAGGATCTCAAAGATAATATTTTAGCCATAAGCAAGAGCAACGAATCTGTGAAAGAAAAAATAGTTGAACTTTATAACAGCTCAGTTACTTCATTTGAGAAGCTAAAAGTTCATCTGTCTTCTGTGAACAATTTTGAAGAGCTAAAGGGTGTTGTAAAAAAATTTAAAGAGGAGCAAAAAGGATGATAAAGATTTTAGGCGTTGTAAGTGATCACACAGGCTGCCCTTATTACAGAATGAAGCTTCCTTCAAAGTTTATAGAGAGATATTTTTCCGATTCAATCGAATTTAATATTACCGATGAGATGAACGAGAGTTTGATGAGAGAGCATGATTTTATAATAATTCAAAAAACGCCATATCCTGAAAGGCTGGAGGAATTTAGATACATAAAAAAATTGAGAAAGAAGTTAATGCTGGAGTTTGATGACTTTTATCACGACGTGCCAGCTTTTAATCCTTCAAGAACTTATTGGCTCAACAGATACAAATATTATAAGAAAAGGCCTATAGATTTTTTTGAGGATATGCTTAGAACGGTAGACAAGGTGATAGTTTCTACAAGATTCTTGAGAGATTTTTATAAAAACTTTAATGAAAATATTGTGGTTAACCCAAATAATCTCGATCCTGATATATTTTTGAAGATTACACCAGCTAAGCAATTGGGTATTGAAGATATAAATATATGTTGGTTCGGATCTTCCTCTCATGTGGGTGACTTTGACATAGTAGGAGATGTGCTTAAAGAAATTGTCTTAAAATACGACAATGTCAAGGTTCACATTGGAGGGGATCTCCAGACATATATAAATTTGCAGGTAAAAGACGAGAAGAAGAGCTTCCATCATTGGTTGCCGTTTGATATTTACCCCTTTCAGTACTCAAAATTTCAAATTGCAGTTGCGCCTATATTGGAACATCCATTCAATAGAGCAAGGTCTTCTCTAAAATATTATGAGTATGGCTGTTCAAACCTTGCAGGAGTTTATGACAGGCTGGATCCATATGAATTGGAAGTCGAGGACAGAAAATGTGGCATTCTTGTAAAGGGGAGAGATCAATGGTTCGATGCAATATGTGAGCTTATTGAGAATGCTGATCTTAGGGCAAATATTGCTAAAAATGCAAGAGATGATGTTCTTAAAAATCATATTTGGTCTAAGGTAAAAGCAGAAAAATACTTGAAAGATGTTGTAGGCATTGACGAAGAAGACATACTGCATCCGAAGAAAACTTTTCAAAAAATAGAATATTTTCCTAAGAAAGACGATGTATTAAGCATTTTTTATTTTTACTATCCTGTAGACGAGTCTCTAATCGAAGACGAGATAAAACTCCTGGAAGAGTTTACGAAAGACTTAAACGCAGAGCTAAACATTTTAAAAATGCCAGAAAAAATACAAAATGTCTACTCTTTCATTGAGAGCAATCTAAAAGGAGAACATTTTGCTATTGTTACCCCGATTTTCCTGCCATATGAATCCGATTTCGATGTGTTTAAGGCCCTGATTAGAGAGTTAGAGGAAAATGACTTAGATGTTATTTCGCCAACTTTGCTGGATATGACAGGTAAGATCCTGTCCTGTGGCCTGGCTTTCAAGGAGATGGACTCTCTTACGGGGCCTGTGGCGCCTGGATATTTCCTTGCTGAGTCGCCTCCCGTATTTGTAGATAGTGTTGCCCAGGTTATGAGCGCTTTGCCCTTTAAATTTCTTGTTGGCAAAAGGAGTTTTATTGAAAAGATAAATGGCGTTGAGACTGGGAATTATGAAAACTGTGAGTATGCATTCATTGAAACCCTTCTTAAAAAAAGAGAGAGCCTCTGGGTAGGAGTCTCAAAAAAATGTAAGGTGACCTATGCATTTTCAGAGAGCATCTCACAGCAGCTTCACGCATATCGCGTAGGTATGGAGAAAGACGATCAAAGGAAGCTTTTCTCAAGAGTAGAGATCCTGCCGGATTTCTACATACATTCAAAATGGTATGTTCCTAATCAGTGGGATACAAGAATATATAAATATGGTTTGACAAATAAGGATAGGGTTTTAGAGATGAGCAGCTTTGAGAGAGGACAAAAAGTTTTATCGCCATATTTTAAAGACGACATTCAATCTGATTTTATAGGCATTGGCGTTTTTAAAGAAGAAGAAAACGATCTAAGAGATCTGCACAAAACACTTAGTTGGCAGCAGTTTCCTGTATTCCAGGTAGTAGAATTTCTTGATTCACAAAGTTTTTTAGACAATTTGAGTTCGTCAAAAGAGGAATATTTTGTCGTTACAGATAAAGATGCCCGGTTTCACCCGTGGTTTTTGTCTTATATCTATGGAGTTGCAAAAGAACAGGGTGTACAGTTAATTACTGTAGACTACATTTTTGAAGATGAGCCCATCTGTACCCCTGGGCTCTCAGTTGAATTTTTAGAGAGCTATAACTATATAGGCAAAACCTTTGTGGTAGAAAAGAGACTGCTAATGCAGGTCCTGGAGGAGAGAATTTCAGATATGCCAGATCTGGACAGCTTATTTGACGAGCTTTTGGAATCAGATTTACAAGAGATAGAAAATGAGATAATAGAAAAACTCCAGGGGCCATCTGCTGATTTTCACTATGACCTCTTGCTTAGAATTTCTGAAAAGAATCCCACAACCTTTAGAATCCCTATGCATTTGGTTAGGTCTAAAGCGTCCAAAAACCTTGAGGAGGAAAGGGTAGCATTAATTGATCACCTAAAAAGAGTTGGATTTGAATATGACAGAATTGAGACCATAGGAGACTGCTTTAGGATCTATCCGAAAGTAAAAGAAGAGACAACTGAAGTTTTCATCGTGGGAGAGAGTGCAGATGATGAAGTCATAAATTATCTTTCAAGAGACTTTCAGGTTATAAGGGTCTTAAATTTTAAGGAGTTAAATGAAGCTGTTAAGAAGTCAAAATCTGAAAATATGCTAATAGTCAAGAGCTCGATAAGAAGAATTGATAAAGAGGCTGTCACGGGTTTAACCTCATACCTTGCAAAGGATGGCGTAGGCATAACTTCTTTAAAGGCGCTCTACAGTCAGAATAACCTGGTTATGGGCCTGGGACTTATAGTCTCAAAGAACATCGTTACTTATGCTATGCACTACTCTCAAATCGATGAAGAGGGATTTGCTAAGAGGGGGGTAGTCGTAAACAACTTTATATCCCCAATACAAGAGATCTTTGCGATGAAGAGGGAGTTTTTTCTTGAATTAAATGGTATTTCGGACGCCCCATTTTCCCAGTTTGAACTTGCCCTAAAGGCATTGAACCTGGGTAAGAGAACAGTAATTATACCGGATCTTGTGGCATATTTCGAAGAGCCCTTTAAATCAGACTCTTCGGCATTTAAGAGAAAATCTGTAAGCAAGGAACTTTCAAGGATTCTTACCAGGTATAAGAAATTTATAGTAAGCGATGCAGATATATTTTTTAACCCTATGATAAATTCCTCTTTTAATGATTTTGATTATTAAAAATTTTTAAATTTTTTCCGATATACTATGTAGAGTCTAAAATTTAGAAAGGAGGTCGAATTTCTACATTTAGTTATTAATTTTTGTAATACAGGGAAGAAAAAATTTAAAACACGGAGGTTTTAAAAAATGGCACTTTATATTAACACGAACGTTTCTGCTATGCAGGCAAACTACAATCTTACACAGACAAGCAATGCAATGAGCTCAAGCCTTGAGAAGCTCTCTACAGGTCTCAGGATCAACAGCGCTGCAGATGACCCGGCTGGGTTGACAATCTCTAACACGCTTCAGGCTCAGATTAAAGGTTTGGGTCAGGCAGTTCAGAATTCAAATGACGGCATAAATATGATCCAGACAGCTGCTGGTGCACTTACTGAGGTTACAAACCTTATCCAGTCAATGAGAACCCTTGCGGTTAGCGCATCAAACACTGCAGTGAACGATGCGTCTTCAAGACAGGCTGATCAATATCAGATTAACTCAGCAATATCGTCTTTGAAAAACATTGCTGCAACTACAGCTTTTGGTAATGTCAAGCTATTAAACGGCAATTTTGGATACAATACTCAGATTACCACGCCAAATGACATAACGAGTATGGGAATTGCAGCAAGCGCTACAAATGTAAGCTATATTGGCAACGTTTCAATGGAAATTAAGCAACAGGCCACTCAAGCATATATGACGGGCGCATTCCAAACCAGCGCTCTTGCTTCTGGAACTGGAGGAACAGTTACCTTTTCTCTTAATACTCTTGATTCGGCGGGCAATATTACAAACACACAGGCTATTACTGCAACCATCGGCAGTGCCGATGGAAGTGCAGCAGCAGCACTTGACATTGCTAACGCAATCAACCAATTTAGTGGAACCACTAACGTGTTTGCTGCAATTAGTACCGCTTCTGCAGGTACTATAGACTTAGGTTCAGTTCAATATGGGAATGAATTAAGCTTTTCTGTATCTCCAGTTACATTAAGTAGTGGTGTAAGCGCGATCGGTGGCGCAGTAGGAACTGCTGGATTGGCTGCAACGGCAGGTCAAAACCTTGTGGTGTATTTGAATGTAGGCTCGGGTGCAGCAAACGCAGGAGATGTTATTACTGCTAATTACATTGCTGGTAACAGCAGTGGCACATCAGGCCAATTCGTTATAGCGGATACTGCATCGACAAATAAATTTAATGGTTTCTACGCAAATCTTGCAGTGACTCAGTCTTCGAGTGGAACAGGCGCAAGTGGGACAGTTGGTGTCGCTAGTGGAGCTTCTGCTGAATTAACTGCTTCTTTTGCAACTACTGCTAATCCGAACTGGACGACTGCACAGGGCGTACTTAACAATGCAACTGGTGTTAACATAGGCGTTCTCGCAAAGAACAGCGCCACCTTCCAGATAGGCGCAAATGCTGGTCAGCTTGTGAGCCAGGTAATAAACAACCTCACTCCTGACGCGCTTGGATTTAGCGCAGGCCTTGGACAAAGCGTTTCTCAGATAAACGTCCAGACTCTTTCTGGAGCACAGAATGCAATACAGGTCCTGGATGCTGCCAACTCTGAGGTCTCGGTTATAGCCTCCAGCCTTGGCGCATTCCAGACAAACACCTTACAGTCAAACGTTAACTCCCTTTCAGTAGCACAAAATAATCTCTCTGCATCCAACGCTGCAATCCAGGATACAAATATGGCTTCTGAGATGACAAACTTTACACAACTTCAAATATTGATGAAGTCTGGCATAGCGATGCTCTCACAGGCAAACCAGATCCCATCCAGTCTTTTGACACTATTGCAATAATTTTTCGCCCGGGGGAAACCCCGGGCTTTTATATCTTTTATGTAAATAAATTTTTACATAAAAGATATAAAAATCAAATATAAGTTAGGGAGGAATTAAGATGGCAGTTAACAGTCAAATTAGCACGGTTGCGCCAAATAGCAATCCGTCCACGGTTGTGTTGGCAAGGGCTCAATCCAACCAGATAGTGAATGTGGCTGTCAATAATACTTCAAACGCTAAATCAAATAACATTTCTATTGATCTGTCAGGTATTAACTCCAGCCAAACTGCTGACAATCTGGCATTAAATAACGCTTCAAATACTAAGACAAATAGTGCTATAAGTTCAAACATTTTAAAAAAGATAGTAGAGAGTCTTAACAACCTATCTGATAATTTAGATATAGGAACCAAATTTGAGGCATTTGAAAAGATGAAGGGAGTATATTATATTAGGACATATAACACTAAGACAAATGAAACCATCAGCGAATTCCCTCCTACACAATACCTCAACATGATTGCTAATTTTATAAATGGCACTGGAAATTTAGTGGATAGGAAGGTATAAAGAGATGTCTACAGTTAATTCTACCTCTTCTTCAAACGTAAGCTCACTTTTGAGCAATACGAGTTTGGGCAGCGCATCAATCACCGGTTTGGCTTCAGGAATTGATACAACTGCTCTTGTGAACGCTATGACCCAGCAGGACGAGGGAACACTAAACCAACTGCAGTCACAGCAGACTACTCTTCAGAATAAGATATCGGCATGGAACGGCTTAGAGAGTCTTTTTACTCAACTTCAAACTGACGCGACCTCTCTTGCCAACCAGAACAATGTATTGTCTGCTACTACTACGAGCTCAAATACAAATGTCCTTACTGCAACCTCATCGGGCGCTACGCAACCTGGCTCATACGTTCTAAATGTTACCCAGCTTGCCACGGCCCAAAGCTCAAGGTCTCAGAGCTTTTCGTCAGCAAGCGCTACTATCGGTCAAGGGACATTTACTATTACACCAAGCGCCTCTGGTTCTACCCCTCTCACGATAAATATCACCTCTTCCAATAACACCCTGCAGGGTTTGGCAGATGCTATAAATGGCACATCGGGCTCTCCTGTATCAGCAAACATTATCAGCAATACAAACGGGACATTTTTAACGCTGACTTCCAACCAGACAGGGGTAGCAAACGGTTTTACCGTCACGGATAACGTGACCAATGGCGGAACTGTGGTTAGTTTTTCTGGAGCAACAAGTTCTACTGACTATACTCAAGGTACTACGCTTACCACTGCTCAGGATGCACAGGTGCAACTGGGAACAACTAACCCGCTGACTATTGATAGCAGTTCAAATACCGTTACCAGCCTTGTGCCTGGCCTTTCGATAAACCTGGTGGGTGCTGGTCAATCTACTTTGAACGTAAATTACAGCGATTCAAATACAAAGACGCTAATAAACAACTTTGTCACAGACTACAACAACATAATAGCTTTTAGAAATCAATATGCATCATACAACACTACTACTCAGACAGCAGGCGTTCTATTTGGAGATCCGAGCTTTAACAACTTTATGAATCAGTTGACTGGCGCTGTATCTTCTGCCGCCACAGGAAACATATCGCAGGGAAATCCTGCTTCAATCGCAGATTTGGGGATTACAATCTCTACCGACCCTTCTACTATGGGTCAGCTTAGTTTTAACTCATCTACCTTTGACAAGGCATTTAGCTCTAACCCTCAGGCAGTGGCTAACTCTATGATGGGCTTGGGTACTACAAATAACCCCAATGCAACCGTAATAGGCTATGCTTCACAGACAAAGGGCGGGACATATACAGTTAACGTTACCGGTTGGGATTCGAATGGCAATGCGCTTGCTACCATAAACGGTCAGAGCGTAACTGGGCAGGGTAACGTGATAAACGGTTTAACTGGCACGGCTGCTGATGGATTGGGTATAAACGTAAACTCTGGGTTTACGGGCAGTTTTCAGGTGACTATGAACAAGGGAATATTTCAGAACGTATTGGATGCCCTGACGCCAATTACTCAGCCTTATGGGCAGGTATCTTCTGTGATTACCAACCTTACAAACAACAATACGGCGTTGCAAAGTCAGATAACTCAACAGACTTCCTTTGTACAACAGAGAAGGAATCTGTATCTCCAACAGTTCGCCCAAATGGAGTCTACTCTTGCCAGCCTTGATTTACAGAATATGTGGCTGGGATATCAAACGTCAGCCATGTCTGGCTCAAGCTCTCTTTCGGGGAGTCTTTCTTCTGCTGGCGGCCTGAGCTCAGCTACAGGATCGAGCGGTACTTCAAGCTCATCAGGTTCGTCAAGTTCTTCGAGTTCATCATAATTGGTAATTTAGGAGGAAAAGATGACACCTTATGGTACACAGGTATATAAATCAAATGAGTTAGAGACGTCTCCACCCTGGAAGATTATAATTATGTCGTATGAGGCAATTATAAAAAATTTAAAGATTGCCAAAGAGGCGATAAAGAATAAAGATCTATTCATAAAGAGCAGGAGCATATCAAAATCTCAGATGATAATATTGACTTTGTTATCCATGCTCGATCAAAGTCAGGACAAAGATATTGTGGGATCTCTTACATCGCTATATTTTTACTATACCAAGGAGCTTACAATTGCTAACGCAGAAAATTCTGTTGAAAGAATAGATAACGTTATTAAGCTTGTGTCCTCCCTTAGAAGCACATGGGAAGAGGCATTTTCAAAGATGGGGCTTTTGGTAAAGTGAGCGAGGATAAGCTTCTTGAGAGGTTTAAAAAGCTTCTTCTTCAGGAAAGAGAGCTATTGATAGAGAAAAAGATAAGCGATGTCGATGAGCTTATAAAAGAAAAAAGTTTGGTAATCAGAGAGCTGGATGAAATAAAGACCAAATCTGGTAAGTTTAAACCAGAGTCTATCGAGGCACTAAACGAGTTAAAAAGGATTCAGGGTGAAAACATAGACATATTAAACAAAGAGATTGAAAGAGTAAAGCAAGATCTTAAGGAATTAAGATTCGATGAAGACTCAAAGAGAGAATACCTCCAAACAAATTTAGTCCCCGAAAAAAAGAAAAATCTATTGGACCAAAATACTTAAAATAAAGACAGCGAATGTTTTATGGTCATTAACCCGCAAATCTGAGCGCATTATACGGCCTTGGATAAAATAATTTGTTCTAAAAGTTAAGCTTCTTTGTGATATAATAGCGTTAATAGGCGAAAAATAACTTTTGTCTAAATTATTACTGGGAGCTCACTTTAATGATAAGAACAAGGGTTGAAAACCTTAAGGAAGGCGATATATTGGCCTATCCTGTGATTGATGGGGCTGGGCGTGTTCTTATCGGGGCAGATATACCACTGAAGGCTATAGTCATAAGACGCTTGAAAGAATTGGGCTTCAACTATGTATACGTTGACGCAGCAGGCTTTGAAGACATTGAGCGGCTCGAGATGATCTCTCAAGCAACAGAGCTTGAAATAATAAAAACTTCAAGAGAGGTTTTTGGGAAGATAAAGAGATCTCACGAGCTGGATCCGCAAAAGATTCAGCATCTTGCGGTTACTGTATTGAACGAAATACTGAACAAAAAGAATATCGCAATAGTGATCGACGATCTGATGGTCTCATCTGACTATCTTTTTAGACATCTTGCCAGAACAATGCTGTTTTGTTCTGTCTTGGGCATAAATCTGGGCTACGGTGAAAACAAGCTGAGGGATCTGGCAAAGGCTGCCTTTTTACACGACATTGGATATGCATTTATTGATGAAAATATTAGAAATAAAAAGGGCAGGCTCACACCAGAAGAAAGAGAAATTATTAGGCAGCATCCTAAATTTGCAGACTCTATCCTTGCAAAAAATAAATTTTCTTCATCAGTTAGAAAGGCAGTTCTGCAACATCACGAGAGATTTGATGCAAGCGGCTATCCTATGGGACTCAAAGGCGAGGAGATATTTGAACTTGCAAGGGTTATTGCGGTGGTTGACGTATTTGAGAGCATGACCTCCGATATGCCTTACAGAAAGGCACTCTTTCCAAGTGAGGTATATGAATATATTATGTCTCAATCTGGCAGGCTTTTTGACCCGGATATTGTAAAGGTTTTTTCCAATAAGATAGTAATTTATCCATCTGGCACATCGGTAATCCTCTCAAATAACCTAATTGGCGTGGTAAAGTCAGTCAACATATCTTATCCATTAAGACCGATTGTAAGGGTTTTTGCAAAGATGACAGGTGATGGTAGCGTTACTTATCTTGAAAGGGATATGGAGATAGACCTGCTCAGAGCACTGGATATCGTAATAGTGGGCTCTACAGACTTATCGGGAAATATTATAGATTATGAAAGGGACATTAGTGTTAGTTATTAGCAGAAAGACTGGTCAGAGCTTCATTATAGGGGATAAAATTACTGTTACAGTAGTAGCTATTGATAAAGATGTGGTAAAAATAGGCATAGATGCTGCAAAAGACATCAAGGTATTAAGAAGTGAACTGGTTGATAAGATAAAGGATTCAATGAAAGATTCTGTTTTTAAAGAGAATGATATTGATAACTTGTTAAAAGTGTTAAAAGATGAAAATAAAAAGCTCTAAGATCTTGAAAAACGTCTGTTTAGTAGATGAAGGATTCATCGTTCCAGTAAAAGCACAGATAGAGGGATCTGACTGCAATGCCTTGTCAGAGGTTGATGATAAAAAAGAAGATTCTGTGAGTAAGCAGGAGTTAATAAACCAGGCAATGTCAGAGATAGAAAAGCTAAAACAAGAGGCCAAAAAAGATGGCTTTGAGTTGGGATATAAGGAGGGGTTGGAAAAGGCAAGGGAAGATTCAGAGGCAAAAGAAGAGGAAAGATCAAAAATTTTAAGAGAAAACATAGAAAAATTAAATGAAGATAAAAGAAAACTGCTTTTGGAGGTCGAAAAAAGATTAGAGGAAGAGGCATTTAATATAGTAATAAAATCAATAAAGCAGATCTTGCATTCAAAATCTTTAAAAAACTTTGACGTTCTGAAAGAGCGCATAGGAGTTTTTTTGAAAGAAATTCCGCCAAATGTCGAGATAAAGCTAAGGATTTCAAAGGACGATGCAGATAAATTTAATGATTTTGACATACCTGTGGAAGTAGATCCAATGGTAAAAAGCGGAGATTTTATGATAAAGACTGATTTTGGGTTTCTGGATGGGAGAATAAAATCTATAGAAGATAATTTTATTAAAGAATTGCAAAGGATTTTCGAGTAGATATGAAGAGCCTTGCCTTGCTTAAAGATTTTATTGACGATTATAACTATCTTCCCTGGAATGGCACAATTGATAGAATTAGCGGTTACGTAGTCGAATCAATTGGTCCAAAGGTATCTATTGGTGAGATTGTCTACATTGACTCTGGGAAAAATCAGGTTCCTTGCCTGGTTATTGGATTTGCGTCAAATAAGGTATATCTGACCCCTTTTGACGCGGTTGAGGGTATAGAGCCTGGCTCAATAGTAAAAAAAACAGGTAAACAGCTGGGCTTATGGGTAGGGAAACAGCTCTTGGGTCACATTCTTGACGGTTTGGGAAGACCTCTGTCAGTAAATCACATTGATAGAGACGATATGTCACAATATAGATCGATAGAAAACAAGTCTCCCCATCCCCTGACAAGGGGCAGGATAAGAGAACCTATTTCCACAGGTATCAGGGCAATTGACGGTCTTTTGACATTGGGCAAGGGTCAAAGAATAGGAATTTTCGCAGGCTCTGGCATCGGCAAAACCACACTTCTTGGGATGATATCTAGATTTTGTAATGCACAGGTAAACATTATTGCGCTGGTTGGAGAAAGAGGTCGTGAGGTAAGGGAGTTTTTGGAAGAGAGTTTGGGAGAAGATGGTATGGCAAAGTCTGTGGTAATAGTGTCCACTTCAGACAATCCTCCCTCACAAAGGGTGCTCTCTGCCTTTACTGCAACTGTTATCGCAGAATATTTTAGGGATCTGGGTATGGACGTGCTTATGGTGATGGACTCTTTGACAAGGGTTTGTATGGCACAAAGAGAGCTGGGGCTCTCAATTGGCGAGCCGCCTACTACAAGAGGGTATCCTCCCTCTGTTTTTACTATGATGGCAAGGCTCTTAGAGAGAGCTGGGACGTCTGATAAGGGATCTATAACAGGCATATACACTGTGCTTGTCGAGGGAGACGATCTGTCAGAGCCAATAGCCGATCATGCAAGGAGCATATTGGATGGGCACATCGTTTTGTCCAGAGATTTGGCTGAAAGAGGCCACTATCCACCTATAGATATTTCACAGAGCATAAGCAGGCTTATGAGCTCTATTGTCGACAGAGATCACTTAAATCTTAGTTACCGTATAAAAGAGCTGATAGCCTCGTATAAAGAGGCATACGATCTTATTAACATTGGAGCTTACCAAAAGGGATCCAATCCTAAAATTGATGAGAGTATTGAGAAGATATCAAGGATTGAAGAGTTTTTAAAACAGGGTCCATATGACACCTCAAGTTTTGATGACACCTATAAAAAATTAAGCGAGATACTTCAGTGAACGCAAAAAGATATATTGCAAAAACTATTGCCGAAGCAATCTTGATGATCAGAAAAGACTTAGGTGAGGACGCCCTGATACTCTACTCAAGATCTATCAATGTCGCCCCCCGATGGATGATCTGGAAAAAACAGGATGCCGTTGAGGTGATGGCCACTGTTAATCAAGAGGGCAAAAAGCTTGATGAATTGGCAAGAGACGTTGAAGAATTTAAAAAAGAATTACAAGAGCTAAAAAAAAGTCAGGAAGAACTGTCAGTGCTCAGAAGAGATGAAAAAACAGATGAAAATGAAGTGAGCTTTCTTAGATTTCATAACTTTCAGGAAAAAAGGGGAAAATCATCTATATTAGTTAGCACTTCTGGAGAAATTGACGGAAAATCGAAATACTTTTTCAAAGGGCTCAAGTTTTATTCATTTTTTACCGAGAGGGATTCTGCCAGCGCAATAGCCCTTATAGGCCCTACTGGTGCAGGCAAGACTACTACAATTGCAAAGATTGCAGCACAGATGTCACTTTTGATGAAAAAAAGGGTTTGCCTTATAACCCTTGATACTTTCAGGATAGCAGCTCTGGATCAGCTAAAAGCATACGCAGACATCATGGACTTACCATTTTTTGTGGTACATTCGCCTAAGGAATTAAAGGAAGTTATAAAAAAAGAGAAGAATTCAATTGATATATTTTTAATAGACACAATGGGATTTTCCCCTCTTTTGGACAACAAGATTAAGGAAATTTCAGCCTTTTTGTCAACTGGGGTAAAGACAGAGCATCATCTGGTTCTTTGCGCAAACTATAAGGCAAAAGAATTAGACCTGTATATAAATAAATTTAAGGCATTAAATCCTGCAAGTATTATCTGGACCAAGCTTGACGAAGTAATATCGCTCGGACATATTGTAGATCTGTCAATAAAAAATAATTTGCCGATATCACTATTTGGCACTGGTCAAAACGTCCCAGAAAATCTGGAGGTCGCATCAGATGATTCACTTTCAAACCAACTAAATATTAAATTTAGAGATTTCTACGCTGAAGAGTCTAAAGTATGAGCGATCAGGCACAGGAGTTAAGGAGGTTAAGGGAAAAGCTAAATAATGCTCTATATTCTCAATCAAATCGTCAGCCCTTTAAGAACAAATTGTCAATTTCCTTCGCAGGGGGTAAGGGCGGTACTGGCAAGACGGCATTGAGCGCTAATATGGCTCTTTCTCTGTCAAGAAGAGGCATAAAGACTGTCCTTCTTGACGCTGATGTGGGCCTGGCTAATACAAACATTATATTAGGAGTGAAACCCCCAAAAAACTGGGCAGATTTTTTATATAACGATACCCCATTTGAAGAGATATTGTACTTTGTCGACAAGGGACCAATATTGATATCGGGGGCATCAGGCATATCAGATGCTGCCAATCTTCCATCATATAAGCAAGAGGAGCTCTTCATGTCTCTTGCTACCCTTGAGTCTCAGACAGATGCCCTGATAATCGATGTGGGCGCAGGCATTCAGGAAAATATCATAAATTTTTCTATAGCTTCAAACAATATAATAATAGTCACCAATCCAGATCCAACTGCTCTTACTGACGCATATAGTTTTATAAAGGTTATATCAAACAAACTATACAATCAAAGGGTGTACTTGATTATAAATATGGCTCGAACGTTTGAAGAGGTAAAGAGAATATATGAGGTATTCGTGCCTATGGTAAAATCAAGATTAGACGTAAACCTTGAAGTTCTTGGCAGCATTTCATATTCTGAAGAAATGGTCTTGTCGGTAAAGCAGAGCAGACCTCTAATAGTAAACTATCCAAGGTCGGATGCTGCAAGGCAGATAGAAATTATTACGAATAAGCTCCTGGATAACCTTTATAATCAAAACCAGGCTCCTATCAACACACCCACTTTTTATAACAAGAAATTAAGTGACGATTCAAAAATATCAAAAGAATACGAGCAAGAAGAATCAAACGGTAGCAAAAATGGCTCTTTCGTATCAAGATTTTGTAAATTTTTTGGGATAAAAAAGTAGATTATGTCGTATAATAAAAAAATAACTTTTTTGGAGGAATAATGGAAGATAGATGGTTTTTGGCAGTGGTAACAGAAGATGAAGACTATTTTATAGACATGCACTCGATCCAGGAAGAAAATAACTTTTTAGAGGTGATAATAAAAGAGACTTTAAAAAGCGAATCGGCAAAAAAGCGGGAAAATGATTTTATAAAATCCAAGATAAATGAAGAAATCAATCTTGATCACTCTCTGTGGAAGTGGAGATTTAACCCAAAGAACATGACATATACCATACTTACTATTGGCTACTTTGATTCTGAGGGAAGGCTTCTTCTTAATATGAAAAGCGATGAAAATGATTTGCATTGGGAAGAGATAGAGCCTGATACAACTGCCGAAAGCATTTTTGAGGCTGTAAAGGATGTAATGCAGAATAAGCCTGCAAAAAGTGAGGACTTTGATCTTTAAATATAATGTACAAAGTTAGCATAATAAAATTATTTTTTTATTATGCTCTTTACGGTCATCCATAGCTCTTTTATCATTGCGTAAGCCTTGGGGTCAGTTAGTCCTTTTGGATCCCTTGATATAGAGAAGTTTAGCCAATAGATCGATTGTTCAAGCTTATTTAACTTGAAATACATTGATGAGATCATGTATTCTACAAGGGTTTGACTCATTTTCCCTCCCAAAGGAAATTCTTCGTGGTCGTATGCCTTCTCATAAAACTCTGCAGCCTTCAATCTATATTCATCCTCATTTGATGAGCCAAAGCTCTTGGCAAGGCAGGTCATTCTGAAATATATCCCTGCAAGAAGGCTTGCGCTATGACCTGCCGCATTAGCACAGAAAATAGCTTGTTCGTAGGCCTCTATAGCGCTTTCATAGTCTCTTTCTCCTGTAAGGTCTTTCTTGTAGATCTTTGACTTTGGAAGCTCTTTTTGCATTACGCTTATGACCACGTCTGAAAGCTTATTTTGGAAGCTGTGATCAAGATTTGCGTAGCCGCACTCTGGACATACAATAGCGCTATAAAGGTTTGGGTTTATGCCTTCGTAGGTATTACACAGGTCTATGTCCCTGGTTTTTGTTCTGAAGGCGCCACCCTTTAGCTTCAATTGCTTAAACTTTATTTTACATATTGGGCAGACAAGGTCCGTTTGAAAGAATTTACTTTTGTCGAACAAGATTTCACCTTCTTGAATTTATTTATATGTGATATTATATATAAATTAGCTCAGTTTGCATAATTTTATTTTTTTAGGAGGAAGTGCTTATCAAATGACTGAATTTTTTAAAGGAGCCATACTGCTTTTTGAAGTAGGAGTGGCTATACTGTTGATCGTTTTAGTGCTTTTACACGGACCAAAAGGAGAAGGTCTTGGATCCATTGGCGGAGAGGCAAGGCTATTTACGTCTCCTCAAGGTTCTGCGTCAGGCTTGACAAAGATTACTGCTTATGTGGCAGGGGTTTTTATAGTGCTTGCATTGCTAATGGGAATATTTTGGTAGGCTAAATTATGTCAAAACTTGCTAAGATCAGTCTTCCTTTTTTTACCTCACTGCTGTTTTTTGCTTTTTTGCAGGGCATTGCCACGCATACCTTCGAGTGGCTTCAATGGTTGATGATGTTTTTTATTGTGTACGGTTCTGTTATATTGGGCGGATTCATAATAAAACAATTTGAAGTCCAAAAGATAGATGATAGCTACAGGCCTTTTGTGAGCATATTGATACCTGCGCACAATGAAGAGAATGTTATAAGAAATACCATCCTTGATGCTATAAACCAGGATTACAGAGACGAGAGCGGCAAAAGGCTATTTGAGGTAATCGTCGTAGATAACGTTTCGAGCGACAATACCCCTGTCATTCTAAAACAGATGCAGGGCGAATATTCTGATCTAAAGGTCGTATACCAGGGACAGGATGCAAAAAGGGGTAAGCCTGCTGCCTTGATGGCTGGCTTGAGAGAGTCAGACGGTGAAGTCATTGCTGTTTTTGACTCTGATACGAAGATTCCTGCTGACTTTATAAGCACGTGTGTTCCATATCTATCTGATCCAAAGGTTGGCGGTGTCCAGTCCTTAGTTAGAATGTACAACGCACAGAAGAGCTTTCTTACAAAGGCGCAGGATGATGAATTTGCGATATTTACAAGAATATATCAAGAGGGCAGAGATTTTCTGGATGGAGCTCCTACTCTGGGTGGTAACGGCCAGATTACAAAGAAAGAGGCAGTTCTTTCTGTGGGCGGATGGCACGAGCACGCTCTTACTGAAGATCTTGAGCTATCTTTAAGATTATATGAGGCTGGATACAATATAAGATTTTGCCCTGAGGCATCTGTCTATCAGGAGGGAGTCGAAAATTTTGGCGCCCTTGTGAGGCAGCGTACTAGGTGGGCACTTGGATACCTCCAGTGTCTTATGGAACACACTCCAAAGATCTTCCTTTCAAAAATGGCTTTTAACAAAAAGCTCGATCTTAGTCTTACTCTATTCTCAATCTTCTTGCCATATCTGACCTTGGTCGGCTATGCTTACCTCTTGCTTGAAATTACAAGAATATTTATGTTTTACACTACATTGCCATCGTTTATATTGAACTTTTTGGCTTTTGCATTCTTAGTTAATGCAAGCGTAGGCGCAAGGGTCTTAGGTCTGCCAAGAAAGTCTCTGCTTTATGTTCCACTAAGATATTGGTTTTTCTCGCTGCACTGGTTAATTGCCTATGTACAGGCTATGTGGAAGATGTGGCTTATCTGGATAAATGATGAGGTTCCTTTCTGGGACAAAACTCATCACAAGGGTCTGCAAGAAGAGCCTGCAAAAGGCGTTTCAACAGTCTTTCAAACTATAAAATAATTAAAATAAATGTCCCCCAAAATTTTTTGGGGGACATTTAAAATTTCAATTCTACTTTGGCACCGTTTTCGTTTGAAAAATGTGTGCGAATTCCAGAAATCCTTGCAAGGCTTTTAACTATAGCAGTTCCAAGACCTGCCGAGCCCTCTTCTTTGTTTAGTTCTATGAGCTCTTTCTCCTTGAAGCCCATTCCGCCATCCTTTACTGTTAGTATATTTCCATCAAAACTAACATATATTGGCTCTTTTCCGTGTATTAACGAGTTTAAAAAAATATTTTTTGTTATAGTTTTAAATATATATGGATCTGTTTCTATAGTTCTATCCTTGTCAACAAACAATATAGCATTTAGATAGTATTGCTCTGGTAGAGAGTCCCTTAACACCTCTTCTAAAAATGACAAGAGATTGATCTTGACCCTCTCAATATGTATCAATCCTAACTGAATCTTTGTTATTACTATGGCATTATTCAGCGCAAGGTCGAGTCTTTTTATTTTATCAAGTACCTTTTCTGAAAATATTGAATCTATCTTGCCTGTGACCTCTCCTGTTTCGACAATCGAGCTAATAACTGCAATTGGTGTTTTTAGTTCGTGAGAGATCTGGCCAAGGAGCTTTTTTCTAAGCTCGGATTCTTCCTTATTTTCTCCTGGCTTCAAGGCTATGATTCTGACATCCTGTGATGACTTCAAAATAAAGGTATATTTATTTGCATTTATGCCAAGGAATATTTCTTTTTCAAAATCTTTAATTTTATTATCTTTAAGAATTTCATGTGCCTCAGAGAATCTAAGAACCTCAAAGTAATATTTTCCGTCTAAATCTTTTATCCACGAAAATTCTTTGAACTTTTTGTTGTAGCAAACTATTTGCCCGCTTTTGTCAATTATTAAAACGGGATATTCAATTAGTTCAATAACATCTTTTAAAATTTCCATAATATCTGATATTATAATAAAAATATGAATAATACAATTCTTTTGGTGGAAGACGAAATAGATATATCTGAAAATATCAAGACCTTTTTAAATATAAACGGTTTTGAGGTCTTTCAGGCTTTTAGTGCCAGCCAAGCCTTTGATAACTTTGATGAAACAAAAGCATCTCTTGTAATACTCGACCTAATGCTTCCTGATATGTTTGGGTCTGAGGTTCTTAAGGTTCTAAGGGCAAGGGGCTCAAAAACTCCTATTTTAGTCCTATCAGCGCTTTCAGAGGAACACGATAAGGTAAGTTTATTGGACCTGGGGGCTGATGACTATCTGACGAAGCCTTTCGGCATGAGAGAACTCCTTGCAAGGGTAAAAAGCCTTATAAGAAGAAACGAGGGTTTCAATAAAATATCAGAAAAGGGGCCATTTAAGATAGATCTGGAAAAAAGCCAGATTTTTTTTCAAGGAGATCTGATGACCCTTACCGCCACTGAATATAAACTGTTGGTTTTTTTGTTTGAGCATTCTGGAAAGACGTACTCAAGAGAGAAGCTTATCGATAAGGTCTGGGGAGAGGAATATTTTGTAGAGGCAAGGATGGTAGACGTATATATTAGAAGGTTAAGAGAAAAGATAGAAACAGATCCTTCGGATCCACAGATACTCAAGACAAGAAGAGGTTTTGGATACGTTCTTGAGATTTAAATTGCTTTGAAAGCAGAGAAAACTTATCATTTACAATTGATATATTTTCTATTTTTCAATTATAATAAGCTTCTAAATTTTTTAAAGTTAAGAAACTTATTTGTATTTATCAATAATATTTAAGGAGTAGGGCGTTGGATATTAAATTTATAAATTTTGATATTAAGGGAGATGAGCGAGGCTCTTTAATTGCCATTGAATCGTTTAAAAATATTCCTTTTGAAATAAAAAGGGTTTATTATATATTTGATACGAAACATGGAGTTAAGAGAGGGTTTCATGCTCATAAAAGTCTAAAACAAATAGCTATCTGTGTAAGCGGCAGTTGTAAGTTCTTGCTTGATAATGGATCAGAAAAAGAAGTTGTAGAGTTAAATTCTCCAAAATTGGGGATCCTTATAGAGGATTTAGTTTGGCATGAAATGTTTGATTTTACTCCAGATTGTGTTGTATTGGTATTGACTGATAAATATTATGACCCGAGTGACTATTTTAGAGATTATGATGAGTTTTTGAAGTTTGTGAAAGGAGATAATAAATGAATAAATATTGTAAATTATTTATATTATTTTTGGATATTTTTGATGATATTATTTGGTAAAAGTATTAATTTGCGCACAGTAGAGTTTAAAGATGCTGATTTTATTTATCTTATGAGGCAAGATAAGAAAGCGAAATATCTTTCAAAAATTAATGGTACTGTAAAAAATCAAATAGACTGGATAAAAGAGTATAAAAAAAGAGAAGAAGAAAGAAAAGAGTTTTATTTTGTCATTGAGTCTAAAGAGGGAGATAGTTATGGTCTTGTAAGGATGTATGATTTTAAGCAAAATTCTTTTTGTTGGGGCAGTTGGATTATAAAAGATGATGCTCCAAAATCAACTGCTATCGAATCAGTTATTCAAATATATGAATTTGGTTTTAAAACTTTAGGTTTTGATAAGTCGCACTTCGATGTTAGGAAAGATAATGATAAAGTTATTGCTTTTCATAAGAGATTTGGGGCTGAGATTGTTAGTGAAGATGAGTTAAATTATTATTTTTGTTTAGATAAAAAAGATTATGAAAATATAAAGTTAAAGTATAAGAGATACTTGCTATGATTTAATTAAATAATTATAAGTTATAAAATTTTATATTTATATTTATATCAAGTATGTATTAAAGGAGTTAGAAATGAAATTGTTATTAGATATTAAAAATGAAAAATTATTAAATAAGATATTAGGGATTTTGAAAAGCTTTGGAAATGATGATTTAGAGATAATTAAAGAATCTGAACCAGAGAAAAAGACTTATTCTGATGAATATATAGAGATGCATTGGAAAGAGATATCCTACAAAGCGAGCGGAAATATTTTTTTAGATGATGATTTTTTGCCCGATGCGTACTTAGAATACCTTGATGCTAAAAGTAGTTTTTGATATAAATGTAGTTTTAGATTTTAGCAGTGAAAAAAGGGATATTCTCTTTAAAATCTCAAGAAAGATCTATGAGTATTGTAAAAATAATAAAAATATAGAATTATATCTTTCCTCTTCATCTTTGGACAACATACTCTTTTTGAAATATGCTCAAATAAAGCAGGACTTCCCACAGATTACAAAAAAGCAATGCTTGAAAATTAGCCAAAATTTTATATCAGAGATACTAAAAGACTTTAAAATTGCAAAAACACCTTCTTATATAGATACAAACACACAAGATTTAGAAGATGCCCTGATTATAGCCTCTACAAGAGCAATAGGTGGATTTGTAGTTACTAGAGATAAGGATATGTCAAATAAATATCCTGATATTGTAGTACATACTGATAACTTTTTTGAATTTTTAAAAAGTAGAAAGACAAAAATACCATTTTTAGACCTAAAAAATATTAACGCTCAATACTTTAATGAATATGAGAAAGCTTTTGATAATTTGATAAATAGCGGTTGGTATATTCAAGGCAATGAGTGCAGTGCATTTGAAAAAGAGTTTGCCGAATATTGTGGGACAAAATATTGCGTAGGAGTGGCGAGTGGTCTTGATGCTCTTATTTTAATACTTAGATCGTACAAAGAGCTTGGTATTATGAGCGATGGCGATGAGGTGATAGTTCCAGCAAATACATATATCGCTTCGATTCTTGCTATTTCTCACAACAACTTAAAACCGATTTTGGTAGAACCAGACATTAACACATATCTAATTGATCCATCTAAAATAAAAGAAAAGATTACTCCTAAAACGAAAGCCATATTAGCAGTTCACCTTTATGGGCAGACCTGTGAAATGGAAAAGATAGATAAAATAGTTAAAAAATATGATTTAAAGTTAATTGAAGATTCTGCTCAATCTCACGGGGCATATTATAAAGAAAAAAGAAGCGGGAATCTTGGAGATGCAAGCGGATTTAGCTTCTACCCTGGGAAAAATCTTGGCGCTTTAGGGGATGCTGGGGCAATTACTACAAATGACTATGATTTATCAGAATGCATAAGAGCACTTGGTAACTATGGGAGTCATAAGAAATATGAAAATATCTATAAAGGAATTAATAGTAGGCTTGATGAGATGCAATCTGCTTTCTTGAGGGTTAAGTTAAAATATTTAGACGATGAAATAGAAAAACGGAGGAAAATTGCAAAGTTCTATCTTGAAAACATTGAAAACGATAAAATTATCCTGCCTCAAGTAAGAGATGAAAAAGGCCACGTTTGGCACTTATTTGTAGTTAGAACAGAAGAAAGGGAAACTTTTCAAAAATATTTGAGTGAAAATGGCATTCAAACCATGATACATTATCCAATTCCACCGCACAAGCAAAGTTCACACAAAGAATGGGGACTTCTTTCTCTGCCAATTACTGAGAAGATACATCGAGAAGTTTTAAGCTTGCCTATAAGTGGGGTACAGAATCTGGATGACACAAGGAAAATTGTAGAAATAATTAATAAGTTTAAATGATGAAATTAAGAGTGGTAGCCTTTAAGGATGGAATTGGGCCACTATTGAAAATATGCTTTATGGTATCAATGACTTCATAAGCGAAAGCGTAAGAAAGAATAAAGATGGAGATATAGATTTTTTGTTGAACGACAAATTAATGGTGAATGTTATAAATCCAATTTAGTGAGTTTTATAGGTATAAATTTTCAGAAAATCTAATGGGATTATTTAGTAAAAATTTAAAAGGGAATGAGTATATCTGAAAACTTTGCATTGACTGAAAACAACCTGAAAAAATTCATTGAACTATTTCTATCGAGACTGCCAAAAGCATTTGTTACAAAATTGTTACAAGCTTCATAAAAGTTGCTATTATAATTACAACATTTGTTGAGATTTCAAGGCTTTATCGAAATAAATAAGTGAGAGGTTTTAGTTAGTTATAATATCTTACAGAATAGCCTTAAGGAGAAATTAATGGAAAAATCTCTTGTAACGATTGCAATGCCTGCTTACAATCACGAAAAATTTGTACAGGAAGCCATAAAAAGCGTTATAGATCAAAATTACGAAAATATTGAATTTATTATTATAAATGACTGTTCGACAGATAATACACACAGCAAGATATGCGAAATGATAGATATCTGTAAGAATAGATTCGTTAGATTTGAGTACATAAACTCGGATAAAAATAACGGTATAGCAAAGACATTAAATAAGTGCTTAAAATGGGCGCAAGGCAGATACTGTTCTTTTAGCGCATCAGATGACGTCATTTATCGAGATAAGATAAGCTTGCTTGTTAAGGAGCTTGAAAGATTGCCAGATAACTATGTGATTGTTTTTGGGGATGCGACATATATAAACGAACATGGAGAAGTTGTTAGAGTGCAAAAGGGTTCTATTGAGTCGGAGAGCGTGATGATCATTCTTGCTTCCGATAGAGACGACTTTAACTATCTAAATGAAGACGAGTTCGGGACATATAAGACTCTTTTTAGGGGGTATTTGCCTGCTGTATCTTGGCTTGCTAAGACCGAATGCATTTTGGACGTTGGAGGGTTTAATGAAGACTTTTTTGTAGAAGATATGCCTCTCTGGATAGCCCTTTCAAAAAAGTATAGGTTTAAGTTTTTCAATCAATCGGTTGCAGGATATAGAATTCATTCTCAAAGTACTTCTACCTCTTTTCATAATAAGATGCTTATAGATTTGATTAAACTATTGGAAAGCGAGAGAGATTATTGTATTCAAAACAATTTATATGATTTTTGGAAAAAGATGATGCTTCTTTGGTTAAAAGAGATCTTGCAAAAAGAAAGCATATCTCTTGAACAGAAAAAATATGTAATTGATGTTGTAAGAAAAATTAAAATTAAAACATAGGGGAAAATATGAATTTAGGCAATGCTAATACAAATCTTTTGTTTTGTGAAAGCGATAAGAAAAAAGAATACTATGTTAGCTACCAAATTATTGAAAATGGGCTGTTTCATAGGTTGTTGCTCGATCAGATAGGACATTGGATTGTTTACTAAACTGTGTAGGAGTATTTAAACTATCATATATAAGGAGGTAAAAATTTCCAATGTTTAAAACAAAAAAAAGAGTACTGGAACCTAAGCAAATTAGAGAAAAAATCAAAAAGTCTTATTCAACAAATTTTATAAAAAGCATTAGAAGCTGAATTTGATGAATTTCTCGGATATAAAAAGTTTGACAGGTCTTCTAAAGAAAAATACAGAAATAGTTATTTTCCTAAAACCATTACAACTGATATGAGTGAAATTAAAGTTAAAAACTCCAAGAGATAGAAATAGTGAATTTGAAACTAGAATTTTTCTTAAGCGCCAAACTGTGATTGATGATTTATAAAGTAAGATTATAGCTATGTATTCTAAGGGTATGGCCTTAAGAGACATTCAGGAAGTATTGACTAACATGTATGGTATTTGGACATTAGCCCTTCTCTTATTTCTAAACTTAATGATAGGCTTTTACCTAAAATTGAAGAGTGTGGTTGTTAAGATCTTTTTAGGGTAATTATTTTACCCCAATTTATATGAGTCAACCATCATTGATTCTGTCAGAGGATGAATTTACAAAGAAAATGGGACTTTCATTACCAAGCAAACTATCAGACAATTAACTATAATTTAACTAAAAATTAACATCTTATTAACATTTTGACTGTATATTGGTTCAGGTACAAAATTTATTAGGAGGTTATTTATGAAAAGAATTTTGCTTTCTTTATTAGGCGTCTTTTTGCTTGTGGCTGCAGTTTTTTATGTGTCAGGATGCTCTGGCTCAAATGCTCCTCAGTCAGCTTCTCAGGTAAAACAGCTTACTGGCGCTGGTTCTACCTTTGTTTATCCTCTATTTTCAAAGATGTTTGAGGATTATAAGAATGTTAAGGGCGTAGAGGTAAACTATCAATCAATAGGTTCTGGCGGAGGGATAAACGCTCTTAAGGACGGTACTACAGACTTTTCGGCAAGCGATGCTTATATGTCAGAAAAAGAGATGCAGACGGTGCCTGGCGGAGTGGTCACTATTGCAGATGCTGCAGGTGCTGTGGTTATGGCCTACAATATACCTGGGGTCAAAGACCTTATTTTGGACGGCAAGGCTATAGCGGATATATATCTTGGGAAGATCAAGAATTGGAATGACCCATATCTTGAAAAGCTAAATCCTGGAGTAAACTTTCCAGACAAGCCCATAACGGTAGCTCACAGATCTGATGGCTCTGGAACGACATTCATCTTTACAAATTATCTTTCTCTTATGAGCCCTGATTGGAAGAGTACTTCTGGAGCTGGAACTTCAGTTAAGTGGCCCGTAGGTCTTGGTGGGAAGGGCAGCGAGGGAGTTACCGCTATTATTAAACAAAACCCATATTCAATAGGGTATGTAGAGCTAACATACGCTATCCAAAACCATATTACAACTGCAAAGGTGAAGAATAAATCTGGAAATATTATCGCTCCAACTCTTGAAAGCACCCAAAAGGCATTCGAAGGAGTGCAGCTGCCCTCTGATATGAGAGCTCTTGTGCTCGATACATCGAATCCTGCGGGCTATCCTATAACTGGATTCACATTTATACTCCTGCACAAAGAGATGAATTATAAGGGCAACGATATAGCAAAGGCAAAAGCAGTTCTCGATCTGGTAAAGTGGATAATAACCGATGGACAAAAGTATAGTGAAGCATTGGGCTATGTAAAGCTTCCTCAGGAAGCTGTTGCAAACGATATGAAGATCTTGGATTCAATTACCTGGGAAGGGAAGCCAATCCTTACAAAATAATTTATAATTGCAATATATTAATCGCCTTTAGATTGAGATTATCTAAAGGCGATTATTTTGTTCTTAAGACGTTAGTTTTTTATAAATTTCTTCAAGGGCTAAGCTTGAGTCCTCGTTAAATACCGCATCAGCGAACCCATCTAAATGAGTTCTCGTTTTGTTAATTATGATTAACTTTTCATTGAACTTTAATGCAGTTTCTGGGATAGCTGCAGCTGGATAAACGCTTAGGCTTGAACCTATAACAATACAAGTTTTAGCCTGTTTAATAATCTCAATTGCATCGTTGAAACTATCAGGCATAGCCTCGCCAAATAAGACGATGTTTGGTCCAATTGCTCCACCGCAATTTGGACACATTTCTACCTCGTCTAAAATGTTCGATGGAAATATAGACTTGCAGGTTCTGCAATAGGCCTCATCTAAATTGCCGTGTATTTCAATAACTTTTTTTGATCCTGCTTTATGGTGCAATCTGTCAATGTTTTGGGTTATTACGTCTGTTACAAGCCCCATTTCTTCGAATTTTGCGATTATCTCGTGCGATCTATTTGGGTTTGCAAGCTTTATCTTTGAAAGCCTCTCTCTGTAGAACTTTATAAACTCGCTTCTTCTCTCGTATAGCGCTTCTATAGAGGCAAGCGAGATAAAATTTTCTTGTTTCCACAGTCCTGTGGGAGATCTAAAATCTGGTATTCCAGAATCTGTGGAAATACCTGCACCAGAGAATACGACTGCCTCTCCCTCTCGAATAATGTCAGCTGCTTTCTCATAGTCATCGTTTAACATGTCTTACACCTCGAAAGTTGAGCCAACGCCTGAAAATACAAATTTCTCTTTTAGTTCGTTTGCACACCTTGAGATCATCTGAAGTCCTGTGCAGTGTACAAAGGCAACTCTTTCTGGATCTAAGATTTTCAGGGCATCAATCGTCTGGTCTTGTTGTTCTTTCGATGCCGGTCCAAGGTGAGAACCTCCAATAACGGCATCCAATTTCTTACACCCTGTTATCTTTTTGCCCTGTTCAATGATATTTATTATTCCCTTGTGGGCACATCCTGTCAGTACAGATAATTTATCGTTGCTCTTGAAATATATGCTCATATCCTCTTCAAATGTATCTGGCACAAGATGGGCATCTGTATCAAGCTTTAAGAGTTTTTGGTCAGTTATTTCAAAATTATTTGAGGTATCTACTTGATAGGATAGAAAGATATTTTCTTTAATTTCGATTGGGGATTCTAAGAATAGGAAGTTTGCGCCAAGAGACTCAAGTATATCCTTAGCAAAGGGTATTCCTATAAAAGTAGTCTTTTTTGTCTTTGATGAAAAGGTTTTTTTGAAAATATTCTTGTGGGCATAAATTTTTATATCTTTTCTTAGATAATCAAGTAGGGTAAGGAGCCCTCCTGTATGATCGCTGTGGTTGTGGGAGAGAATTATTGCATCTACATTGCTTAGATCCTTTTTTAATCTGTGGGCGTTGTTTAGAAGGGCAAAGCCACTAGAGCCTGTGTCGTACAAGAAGGTTTCTTTCTCAGTTTCAATTAGCGCACTAAATCCATGTTCTGCAAGAAGATTTGCTGGACTAGATGAAAGAATTATGTTGTCAACAAGGATCGTAATCTTTGTGCTTGGATTTATTAACATAACATACACCTCGCTTAGTAGTGAATTTGTAATCTGATTTTATATATCATAAAACAAAAATTTAAGTTAATATAAAACTTTTGCATAGATAAATATAAATAACTTTTATTTTACTTCAAAAAGTTATTATTATACAATTTTAAACTGTAGGTATTTTTTTGAACAAATTAATTTTGATGGAAATTTAAATATAAAATTTTTAAAATATTTTAAATTATAATGATCAGTTTTATTTAATTTAGTGGGCCTAAAATATTTTTTTAATTATACAATTTTTTTGTTAGGTGAAAGGCTCTTAACAGTTACAACAAATCTGTTTAATTATCAGAAATTATGAATTTTTCTCTTGGCTTTTTAGTATTTTGTATTATGATATAACCGTATATTTAACATTACTGAGTTTTCAAAACTTATAGGCTCTGCAGTCCAGAAATTGCGTAAGTGGGATAAGCAAGGAAAGCTAAAACCCGCTTATGTAACAAAAGGCAAGCATAGAATGTATAGCGAAGAACAGCTCAATGAGATTTTGCAAAGA
>NZ_JBAGBW010000014.1 GCF_039822205.1 Thermodesulfobium sp. 4217-1 | reverse complement strand
ATTTTGGACCTGCTCAACTGTCAAACTACCGTTATTTATTTGCTAATAATTTTTATATTCAAAAACCAACAAATAATATATAATGTTATAAATATTTTTTTAAAGGTGGGATCCTAAATGTCAAAAATTGTAGTTTTAGGAGCTGGGATATCGGGACATACTGCGTCATGTTTATTGAGAAAATATTTAGGCAAAGACCATCAGATTACCGTAATCTCCCCTACAAAAAAGTATAACTGGATTCCTTCGAATGTATGGGTCGGCGTGGGAGATATGAAGCCTGAACAAGTACTGTTTGATTTAGAACCAATCTATAATAAGGCAGATATCAATTATATAAATGCAAGGGCGACAAAGATATACCCAGAAGGAAGCAGGGATATATCGTCTCCATTTGTAGTTGCAGAAGGTGTAACGTCAAAAGAGGTAAAAAATATAGAGTACGATTATCTCATAAACGCTACTGGACCAAAATTAAATTTTGATGCTACAGAAGGATTGGGCCCATCAAAAAATTCTCAATCAATTTGCTCCGCATCTCACGCTGTACAAGCTTGGGAGAATCTGAGTTCTTTAATTGCAGAAATGAAAGCTGGCAAGAACAAAACTATTGTAGTAGGCATGGGACATGGAATGGCTACCTGCCAGGGAGCTGCTTTTGAATATCTTTTCAATGTGGAATCAAAGTTAAGGAGAGAAGGCGTAAGAGACAGGGCGAAAATAGTTTATATGACCAACGAATACGAGCTTGGGGACTTTGGGATGGGAAGCCTTCACCTTAAATATGGCGGATACATCGCCCATAGCAAGACTTTTACAGAGTCTCTTTTTGCTGAGAGAGAGATTTTTTGGATAAAGAGAGCTCATCCGATAAAGATTGATAAAAATAAAATTAAATACGAAACTCTTGATGGCACTTTCAATGAGCAAGAGTTCGATTTTGCAATGCTAATACCACCATTTGCTGGCGTAGGTCTAAAAGCCTTTAACAAAAATGAAGAAGATATTACCAGCTCTTTATTTTTGCCAAATGGCTTTATGAAAGTGGATGGGAATTATAACCCAAAATCGTATTCAGAATGGGATGCTGAAGATTGGCCAAAAACACTGCAAAATCCAATATATAAAAATATATTTGCAATAGGCATTGCATTTGCGCCTCCGCATCCAATTAGCAAGCCAATGCAAAGTCCAAATAAAACTACAATATCACCAGCGCCACCCAGGACTGGAATGCCGTCAGCTATGATGGGAAAGGCTGTAGCCCAAAGTATAGCGAACTTAGTCAATGGCAGGGATAAGCCCTTACACACAGCAAGTATGGCAAAATTAGGTGCTGCTTGCGTAGCATCTACAGGAACAGGATTGTTTTCAGGAACAGCCGTATCTATTACTGTTTTTCCAATTGTTCCAGATTTCAAAAGATTTCCCGAATATGGCAGAGACTTAAACTATACATTCGGAGAAATAGGTTTAGCTGGGCACTGGATCAAGCTTTTTTTGCACTATGCGTTTATATATAAAGCAAAACAAAATCCATTTTGGTATATAATTCCAGAATAGTGAGGTGTTAAAAATGGTTGAAAATAGAAAGCCTTATGAACAAGCTTTTTTTGCGTCAAAACCCTTAGGATTCACAAAATTTCTAAGAACTTTTTTCTTTTGGCAACTAATAAAGTTTGCAATAATAAATGTCAAAATGACTCTTATGATACTGAAATCACATGGGAATTAGAAAGCTAATGCATTTGGTTTAATGTGCTCGAGATAAAATCAATATCGTCCTGAAAAACCGTCTTCATATCAAGAAAATAATATTCATCCAAGACCCTGCCAATTATGGGCACATCTCTTCTTGTCAGAAAAGTTTCAATCTCTTTTATCGATAATTTTTTATGCATCAACCCTACTCCAATAGTTTTGAAAGAGCTCTTAGGGGTAGATCCACCGCCAAGTCTGCCTTCGCTTTCAAGAATTTTCAGTATTAAATTGTCATTTTTTACGTTATTGATGACCTTTTTTGCATCAACTATCATTTCATCTACGGTTTTCGACAACATTTTATAAACAGGTATTTCTTCATGTCGTTTATCAAGATACAATCTCAAAGTCCCCTCAAGAGCGCACAAAGTCATCTTGTCAACTCTCAATACTCTCATTAGAGGGTTCTTTCTAATCATCTCAATCAATCTATTTTCACCCAAAATAATTCCACACTGCCCTGCACCAAGCAATTTATCTCCAGAGAAGCTAACGATATTTACACCCTTTTTCAAACTTTCCTGCACAGTAGGTTCGTGATTTAAACCATATTTCCTTAAATCAACCAGGCATCCGCTGCCCAAATCTTCAAAAAATAAAATATTTTTTTTCTTAGCAAGATCTGACAATTCTTCAATTTCTACACTGTGAACAAATCCCTCTTGATAAAAATTGCTTTGGTGAGCCTTCATAATAGCGCCAGTTAATTCGTTTAAGTTATTTTCATAATCTCTTAAATGAGTTTTATTGGTTGTCCCGACTTCCTTCAGAATTGCTCCAGAAGACGATATTACATCAGGAATCCTAAATGATCCACCAATTTCAATGAGCTCAGACCTTGAAATTAAAATTTCTTTGTTATTCGCAATAGTATTTAAAATTATATAAACAGCAGCAGCATTATTATTCACCACCGTTGCATCTTCGGCTCCTGTGAGGGCTACCAGTAAATCTCTCACCAGAGAATCTCTTTTACCTCTTTTATTATTAAAAAGATCGTATTCAAGGTTTGAATAGTTAGTAGCTATTTTAGCCACTTCTTTAGCTACAGACTCGTTCAAAGGAGATCTTCCAAGATTGGTGTGTACAATAATTCCTGTGGCGTTAATCAGTCTTCTGAGTACAGAATTGCTAAAAAATTTTAATTTGACCAAAACACTTTCGATTACTTTGTCCTTGGCAATGCTCTTGCCACTCTTAATTAGCTGTCTTGAAATCTCCACCTCTCTCTGACTAACCAATACACATAAGTCATGTGGAATTTCAATATCACTTTTTTTTATCTCTTCCAAAATATAAGATATTGAAGGGAGTTGAGAAAAGTCCATTTTACCTAATTATATTGTTGAATTCACAGACAAATTTGAAATTGCCTAACTTATTCTCAAAAACAACTTCTTCTTCTGGCATAGGGAGAAACAACCCCTCAAATATGTTAAAAAGATATAAACACTTAATATCTATAGACCTTTCATTAAAAAAATCTGAATCCAATCCTAAAAACAAATCTTTCAAAGGCCTTACATTGCCTCTATAATGAAATCTACATAAATTAATATTTTCTTTAACATCATCAAAAGAAAACAAATTTCGCGACATATTATAAAAACTAACATCTCTCACATCAAATCTTATTCCCTTAGAGAGGAAAGCCTTACCTGCGCAGAAAAGTACTGAAAAGAAAGGCGAAACCTTTATGCTTGCCAAATCATCTTCAATAGCTGAGAGCTGTAAAACCCTATAATTTGGAAAGGGTGAAAAATCTTTATTTATAAAGCTATATATCTCAGAAATTTCATGCACTACAGGAAAGGATCCAATGCTGTTTCTAAAAGAAAATTCTAATATAGTCAAGTTAACATCTCCTTAAATACATAAAAAATAAAAATTTACGAAATTATCTCTTCTTAAATATCTTGTAAGCAACCCTTTCAACTGCAACGTATAGGACAGGTATTATAAAAACACCAATAAATGTGCCCGTGAACATCCCGCCAACTACCGATGTGCCCATAGCAATTCTTGCGCCTGAGCCTGCACCAGTTGCTATTGCCAAAGGCAGACAACCAAATATAAACGCAAATGACGTCATAAGAATTGGCCTAAGCCTGACTTTTGCAGCCTCTACCACAGCTTCGATCTGACTCATGCCAGCTTCTTCTCTCTGTCTTGAAAACTGGATTATCAAGATAGCATTTTTGGCAGCAAGACCTATAAGCATAACAAGGCCAATTTGCATATAAACGTTGTTGTTAAGGTGTCTGGCATATTGGAAAAAGGCAGCGCCAAAGACTGCAGTAGGAACAGATAATACCACGCTAATTGGCACAAACCAACTCTCATAAAGAGCTGCAAGACATAAGAATGCAAAAATAATAGCGAGTGCAAACAGTACAGGCGCTTTTTGACCTGATTTTTGCTCTTCCAAGCTTAAGTCTGACCAACCATAAGAAAAAGATCTTGGCAAAACTTTCTGAGCAGTATCCACCAGTGCTTGCATAGCCTGGCCAGAACTATATCCTGCAGCAGGGTTACCTCCGATTTGAATTGTTTTGTAGCCATCAAATCTTTGTATTACTGAAGGACCATTTGTAAGTTTTGCGGTAGCAAGAGTGCTTAGCGGAACCATTTGGCCGCTTGAGTTTTTTACAAAGAAATATTTTATGTCATCAGGACTCTTCCTAAATTGCGGTAAAGCTTGCATTGTAACTTTATAGGTTTCTCCATAAAGATTTATATCATTTATCTCAATACCACCATAGAATGCTTGCATTGCATTAAAAACGTCATCAAGAGGAATGCCCAGTTTTTTTACCTTATCCCTATCTATATTATATGTGTAACCAGGTGCATTAGCGTTATAAGTGGAATAAATCGTTCCGATAGCTGGCATTTTTTTGGCTTCCTGAATGAATTCTTTAGATATATTGCCCAAATCTTGATTACTTGTAGTCCCACTTCTATCTTCAAGCATCATTGTAAAGCCTCCCCTTGTACCAATTCCTGGCAATGAAGAAGGCAGCAAAGGTAATATTGTTGCGTTTGGAAATTGTCCTGATTTAATAAATATCTGTTTTATAATGCCTGAGGCAGAAGTCTGATCAGTTGTTCTTTCATCCCAGGGCTTAAGTCTTATAAATACTATTCCAGTACTTGAATCTGCAGCGAATGTTAAAAAGTTGATACCGCTAATACATGTTACAGCATATACACCTGGAATTTTTCTTATTACCTCACCAATATTATTCATTTCATTAGAGGTGACATTCAAGCTTGTGCCCTCTGGCAGAGAAACCGCAGTAATTAGATACCCCTGATCTTCATCTGGCACAAATGAGGTTGGAAGTTGAGATATAATGAAAAAAGTAACAGCTGTCAATAATAAAATAAACAGCAGTCCCCATTTTACTTTTCTAACAAATTTAAAAACAATCTTAGAATATTCAGAAATCATTTTTTCGAAAATATCGTTAAATTTATCGAAAAATTTGGCTAACAATCCCTTATGTTTTGTTGGATCATAAGGTGTGAGCATTCTTGCACATAAAGTAGGCGTAAGAGAAAGAGCTACTATTACAGAAAGTATCATAGAAACGGTAATGGTTAACGCAAATTGCTTGTACAATACTCCCATAGTTCCACCAAAAAAGGCAACAGGAATAAAAACAGAAGACAAGACAAATGCGATAGCGACTATTGCACCAGAGACTTCTTTCATAGCTTTCTGCGCCGCCTCAAAAGGTTTCATATTGTCATATCGAATGTGATGCTCTACTGCCTCAATAACGACAATCGCGTCATCAACTACCAAACCTATTGCTAAAACCATAGCAAAAAGTGTAAGGGTATTTATAGAAAATCCAAAAACAAGAAATGTGGCAAACGTACCTATCAACGACACTGGCACTGCAAGCATTGGTATAAGAGTCGCTTTCCACGACTGTAAAAAGATAAAAATTACTGCCATAACCAAAAGCAAGGCTTCAAATAAGGTTATCAAAACCTCTTTTAAAGACTCTCTTATAAAAAGCGTATTGTCTACTATAATTTCTGATTTCATATCAGGCGGGAAACTCTTCTCAGCTTTTGCTATGATTGCTTTGCATTCATCTACAGTTTTCAAGGCATCAGCATCAGGAGTTAGCTGCACACCGAAAGCAGCAGCATTATAGTTATTCATAGTTGAACTATATGTATAAAACCTTCCACCCATATCAATTTTTGCAATATCCCTAAGCCTCACGATAGAACCATCGGGATTTGCTCTGATGATTACATTATCAAATTCTTGGGGGGTACTTAACCTGCCTTTTACCCTTGTGGTGTATTGAAATGCTTGATTGGATGCTGTAGGCATCTGGCCTATAGTACCTGATGCTGCCTGTAAGTTTTGTTCCTGAATTGCATTATATACATCAGTTGTTGTAATGCCCAATTGAGCCATCTTCTCAGGGTTTAGCCATATCCTCATACCAAAAGGAGATCCAAACATATTTACCTGACCGACGCCCTTAACCCTTTGCAATTGATGAACTATGTTAATATTTCCATAATTTGCAAGAAAGGTAGAATCATACGTGCCCTTAGGAGAGTAAAGTGAAAACACAAGAACGTTTTGAGGAGTTACTTTCATCGTGTTTATTCCATATTGGACAACTGCATTTGGCAAGAGAGGAGATGCCTGCCCTACCCTATTTTGTGTTTGGACTGTTGCCATGTCTGGGTCTTTACCAAGCTCAAACTGAACGTTTAACGTATAGCTCCCTGCATCAGTACTTGTTGATAGCATTGAAACCATGCCCTCTACGCCGTTTACTTGGTCCTCCATTTGCTGAGCTACAGTTTGTTCTACAGTCTCAGCATTAGCACCAGGATAGCTTGCTATGACGTTCACCTGAGGAGGTGTAATTTGAGGATAGACAGCGATAGGTAGGTTTGTCATTGCAAGAAGCCCTAATAATACAATAATCAGCGAGACTACTATGGCAAAAATTGGGTTTTTAATAAAAAATTGTGCCATAAATTACTTTAAGCCCAGTGACTCAGGAGTTATTTCTGTCGGCTTGACTACCGTTCCAGTAGGCGCCTTTTGGGACCCTTCGACTATGACGTTGTCACCAGGTTTCAACCCCTCTTCTACAACCCAAAAAGATCCAACTCTTGGACCCATTTTAACTGGCACCATTTGCGCTTTATTATCGCTATCTACAATAGTAACAAAGGTTTTGTCCAAGACCTGCTGAACTGCCATTTGAGGAATAAGTATAGCATTTTTTAAATTGCCTTCTTTAAGAACCACATTGGCAAACATTCCTGGCACAAGAACATTGTCAGGATTGGGGAAAAGAGCCTTAATTGAGAGAGTGCCTGTATTTTGAGTTAGCCCTCTGTTTATCTCAGCTATCTTTCCGTGATACTTATAGGTAGTGCCATTAGAAAGAGTTAGCACGACGTTTTTCCCAACATCACTGTTCATAGGATCAATGCCATTCTTAACCATATTTAAATAGTCGTTCTCAGATATGCTGAACAAAACGTACATCGGATCTGGAGATGACAAAGTGCACATTACAGTCTGACCAGCAGTCACAAACGCGCCCAGACTCAGATCGTCTCCCACACCAAGCTTCCCGCTAAAGGGTGCTACTATCAAAGTATCACTTAGATTATCTTCTGCCTGTTTTAGGTTTGCCCTCATCGCCTCCACAATCTGATAGTCTTGTAATGCTACCGAAGTAGCAGTATCAGAAGTCTGCTGAGAAACAGCATCCTGAGCAGCAAGAGCTTTATATCTATCTGCATCAAGTTTTGCATTGTCATAATTTGCAATTGCTTGAGCTAACTGTGCTTTAGCATTAGAAACAGCAGCTACATAGGTTCTTTTATCAATTTGAAAGAGTGGTTGACCAGCTTTTACTATCTCTCCACCTTTTATGAATTTCTCTACGATGTTGCCAGATACTTTAGACCTAACTTCGATATCATTTACAGCTTCCACCTGACCCACATAATCCTGATAAACGTCAGTGTCCTTAACTACCACCTTCATAGTCTTAACTGATACAGGCTGATGTATGGGCATGGGTTTCTTGTTAAGCAGAGCAAAAACTAAGCCTGCAACTACTAAAACACCTATCAATAATGATGCAAGTAAAACTTTTCTTTTTAAAATATTTTTCATCATACATTAATCTAAACCTATAGCCTTATAAAGTGATGCCTTTGCAACCTGATAGTCAAATTTTGCTTGGGCATATTGGGTTTGTGAAGTAGAGAGCTGAGCCTCAGCGTCTAAAACCTCTGAGATGGTATTTACTCCTGCCTGATATCGAACCCTAGCCAGTCTCAAGCTTTCCTCAGCCTCAGAAACAGATTGTGCAATTGTATCAATTCTCTGTTTTGCAGAAGAAAGATTTAAAATTGCTTGTTTTACATCCAATTTAATCTGATCGAAGACTTGTCTTTCATAATCCTTTTGCGTTCTGTAGGCAATGATTGCCTGTTGAACCTGACTCCTAATCACTCCACCATCATATATCGGAATAGTCATTTGAACTACAGCACCCCAGTCTTGATTATCAGGAAAGAATGTGTTATCAACCCATTCTTTGTATGCGGTGACAGAAAAATCAGGCAGCCTCTGCGTCTTTGCAACCCATATAAGCTTCTTTGCAGCCTCAGCAGCAAATCTTACAGATCTAAGATCTGGCCTGAAGGAAACAGCCTTAGCAGTCAAGTCATCCACACTTCCAGTTATATTTGGAACGTCTTGATCTTTTGCCAGAACCAATTTAGTATTCATTGGATAGCCGATAAGGTTATTCAAGGAAGAATAAGATAAATCCCTTTGATTCTCAGCATCTAACAAATTCTGTTTAATTTGAGCCAATGATACCTCAACTCTCAAAACGTCAATCTTAGCAGCCGTACCAGCATTGTACATAGCCTGCGTAACCCTTAACTGTTCTTCAATTTGCTTTAAATCAGATTCCTGAGAAGCCACATTGTCTTCTGCCTGTAAACACTGAAAATAAGCGCTTGTAACCTGATAGGTTAAATTTTGAACAGCGCTTCTATAATTCTCTTCTGCTTCTCTTACGTTTAACCATGCAGCGGATCGTTGCTCCCATATCTTTCTCCATACATCAAACTCATATGTTAAAACAGCCCTATGATCATAAGTAGTTTTATAGCCTGTTGGGACTTTACCTATTCCCGGAAGCATAATAGCAGGAGCACTTTTTAACTCTGTATAAGTTGATTTCCAATTTAGATGAGGAACGAGATAACCAGATATTTCGTGCGCTTGCATTCTTGCATTGCCAATCTTCTCCTTGTCCATCTTTATTGCAGGACTATAATCCTTTGCAAGCTCAATTGATTTGTCCAAAGTAAGGTTCAACTGCTCAGGGGGATTGGTAGGCTTATACTCCAGCGTAGTCTCTTTTGAGTATGCAACACCAGGAAGAGTCAGAAAAATAAAAAGAACAAAAAAACAAATATAAGATTTTATTTTCATTTAATCAACCCCGAAGTAAGACCTGAGAAAATCATTTGCCATATTTCTTTTTTATCCAATTTAATCTCTTCCCCTTTCAAAACTAAAGTTGTAAAAAATACTAAATTTCCCCAAATAAAAAGCGAAACCATTCTTGGATCAATCTCACGAATTATGTTTACCTTCATGAGATTCTTAATAATCTTATCAAGATCTTCGATAATGTATCTATCTCTAACGCTTCTTAACTCACTATAAAAAGCTCTATCGCCCAGCGAGAGCCCTTCCAATACCAAGCTGCCTAACCTGCTAGCAAGCTCCCAATTATCAAAATAGTCATATACAAAAGCCCTCAAGCTCAAAACGCTATTAAAATCTTTGTTAAACCAGAGAATCTCTGATAACTTTCTAAAAGCATGTTCCACAGTAGAATAGAATAGATCTCTTTTAGAGTTAAAGTAGAGATATACTGTACCCTTACCTATATCTGCCTCTTTAGAGATATCGCCTATTCTGACTTGAGCATACCCTTTTTGTGAAAAGTGTTCAAAAGAAATTTTCAAAATTTTATCTTCTATATTCATAATCTCCATTTATGACCAATCAGTCAGATTTCATAAATTCTAAACCAGAAAGACAATTTTGTAAATACAGATAATATTTAGTTGTCAAATATCAATCATATTACTTGTACATAATATTAACATAAATATATACAATTGAAAAACAAAAACTCCACTACATATCGGGTAAAATAAACATTTATTATTGCTATTGTATCCAAATCTAATTACAAAAATACAAATGCACTGCAAGATTCATTAGTGAATTTTTTTAGCTTTCAACTGCTCTAAATCTCATAGCCTTAGTATATCCGAATCGTCTTTTAAAAAAATAGCAAATTGAATCTATATTAAACTAAGTCTAATATAATAAAATATATGAATATTTGACAGTATCTAATAAATATTGTAACTTATGAAGTAGGCCGAAGTGGCGAAACGGCAGACGCGCTACGTTCAGGGCGTAGTGAGGTTTAACCTCGTGTGGGTTCAAATCCCACCTTCGGCACCATTAAATTTTTAAAATGAGGGTACATATGACTTTATCAATTGCTGATGACGCAAAGTTGTATATTAGCAAAAATGGAAATGTTGTATATTTTGACGACTATCCTTCAATCGGCACCTGTGTTGGGGATATAAAGTTTCCACCTTCAATAAAATTGGGCATCCCAAAGGATCTAGGTAGATTTGAGATTTCAGAAGTTAATGGGATAAAGATATATCTCCCAAAAGACGTTCAATACAATCGAGACTTAACAATTAAGCTAAAAAAGTCTCTTGGAAGGCATCAACTTGTAATTGATGGTTGGAAATACGTTTGACTTTTTGAACTTTTTGTTATATATTTTCTCTAACATATAGGCCGAGGTGGTGAAATTGGCAGACGCGCTGGACTCAAAATCCAGTATCTTTACGGATGTGTGGGTTCGAGTCCCACCCTCGGCACCATTTTATTGGGTTTTTATTAACTCCTCAAAATCTTCTTCAGCCATTGGCCTTGCTAAAAGGTAACCTTGAATATAATCACAACCAAGCTCTTCCAATATCTTTAATTGTTCAATATTTTCTACGCCCTCAGCTAAGCTATTTATTTTTAGCCTTTTAGCAAGTTTTAGAATACTCTCTACAATCGCCATAGCCTTATCATCTATTAACATGTTTCTAATAAAAGACATGTCTATCTTCAATATATCTAATGGTAGCTGATATAAATAATTAAACGATGAAAATCCAGTGCCAAAATCATCCAATGAAATATTGATTCCTCTTCTTTTTATATCTTCCAACTCAATTCTTACGCTTGAAAAATCGTTTATAAACAAACGCTCTATAATCTCAATATTTATATAATTTTGAGGCAATTTATTATTTTTTAACAGGTCAAATAGGTGTTCCTTAAAATCAGTAGATTCAAAGCTCTTGGTGGAGAGGTTAACTGAAATAGGAACAATAGAATATTTATTAATTTGCCATTCATTAAATTTTTCTACAAGATGGTCTATTATGCCTCTTTCTACCTCTACTATTAAATCGCTTTTTTCTAAAAATGCTATAAATTCAGATGGCAAAATTATATTGTCATTTCTTTTCCATCTTAGCAAGACTTCAGCACCAATCATCGAATTATTATAAGTAGAAAAATACGGCTGATAATACAGAACAAACTCGTTGTTTTTGACAGCTTGCGACAAGTCGTCCTTGAGTTTCAAGCTTTTAACAGCAAAGCTCTCAAGCTCCTTTTTGTAAAATCCTATTGAGTTCTCTCCTTTTTCCTTTGCTTCCTTAACAGCAATATTTGCTTTTTCCAGGAGCTTTTCTGCATTATTAGAATCTACAGGGTAAAAGCTTATTCCTACATTAAAAAATAGTTTAATATTATTATCAGCAATATTATAGAGTTTATTAAGTTCCAAGAAGACCTTGTCAACTACTCCTACCACATCATTTAAAGAGCTTAGCTCTTTCACGAGGATAGCAAATTTCTCAGACTCTAGTCTCGCAATAATATCAAAATCAAACAAAAGATCCTTAAGTCTTTTGGCAATTTCTTTTAACACCATATCGCCTTTATAAAAACCATAAGCATGATTTACATCAGAAAAAGAAATAGGGTTAACTATTATAACCGCAAATATCTTTTTGCTATATTTAGCGATTTTTAAATATGAATCAACTTCTTCTAAGAATTTTTTTCTATTTGGCAGGTTTGTCAAAGAATCAAAATCCACAAGTCTTTCGACCGACTCACTCAGCGCCTTTTCCTGAGTGATATCTTTTCCAACCGCCACAAAGTACTTTATATCATTGTCTATAACAAAAGGGCTAACGGTCGTATAACAATAAAATTTTTCACCAGATTTTTTCTTATAAATAAAAACATCTGCAAATTTTTGACCACCTCTAATCGTTCTATAAAATCTTCTAGAAAAACTTAAGCTTTGAGATTTCGAGGAAAAAATTGAATGATGCTTGCCAATTAGTTCTTTCTTACTGAATCCAAAAATTCTCTCAGTATTATCGCTTACATATATGATATTAAAATTTTTGTCGGTAACAATTACAAAATCGTTTCCAGAATTCAATGCTAACATGGTAAGAGAGCTAAATCTCTCCATTTCTACCTTATTAAGTGCAAAACTAATATCACTAGCTATCTCGCCTAACAAGTTTAAAATACTTTCGTTAAAATATCCCTTTTTATTTGTAGCACAATAATATACCACTCCAACTTTATTTTCGTTGTTATATATTGGTATTGCAGCAGCAGAAAGTGAAGCAAAGTCCTTAAATTTTTCTTTTACTGGAGCATATCTTTTTGCATCTAATATATTATTATCTACAACAATTTCTCCAGTCAAAAAAGATTGCGCAGTTATAAAAAAGTCACTAAGGTTTCTAATATCTTTTTCCTTATATACATCAACAATGTAGTCCTTAAAATCTACAAATCTATCGTTTGTAGCATAAAAACTCTTCATTTCCAGATGATCTTTGTTAATAGTTGCAAAAAAAACAAAATCAAATCCTGCATTTTCAACCAAAATCTTAGGTGCATTTTCAAAGATCTCAGTATAACTTTTCACTTTTACAACGAAACTATTAATTTCAGAAATAGTTTTGTATAACTTCGTCAATTCTACTATTTTTTCCTGTTGTAATTTAATATTTCTCTCCTTATCGATCTTCTCCATTGCAAAAGAGATGTCTTCTTCTACTTCTTCAAGTATGTTCATGTATTCATTGCTAAACATATCGGGGGTATCGGAAAATATTACAAGAATATATTTAATTTTGTTATAGATCTTTATAGGGATAGAGCAGACTGACCTTATGCTAAATTTTATAAATAGATTTTTTAGCGCATCTGGCATTTGCGTTTTCAGTATATCTGAAATCAAAGAAATCTTCCCTGAGAAATATGCGGCTTGGATAGTGCAATAATTTTCTTTTACCTCAGAACCAACAGAAATATTTAATGACTCATAGTCTTCTATAAAAGAATCTCTTCCTCCTGTGCTGTGCAAAAGCCTAAAATTCTTTTGTTCATCAACATCGCCAAATATCGCATTTTTAAATCCAATTTTTCTAACTAGTAAATCTGTAATATTTTTTAGAGCCTCGTCTTCCTGGATAGACCTTACCAATATTTGATTTATATCTTTCAATGCAGAATATAGCATTTCAAAATTTTTTTGTTTTGTTATGTCAAAAAATATAGACAAAAAAGAATCTTCGCCTTTGTATCTGAAGGGATTTACCAAGATATTAAAAAATCTTGTTTTTGCGTCATTTCGTCTTATCCTAACATCATTAACACACTTTATAATATCGTTTCTGCTAAAGATCTCTTGAAATATTAACTCAACTTCTTCAAAATTACTCAGATTTTTATGAAGCTTAGATATATCTGACTCTAAAAATTCTTTTTCTACAAGTCCAAGAGTATCTTTAAGAAATTTATTTACATACAATATCTTATCTTTATTAAAAACACATATTCCTAAAGAAAATTGTTCAGAAATTATTGAAAACAGATCGCTTGACTCTTCAATTTTGTCCAACATTACCTTCTCTTTTGTAATGTCTTGTACAAAACCTACACTTTCAAAGAAGAGGCCATCTCTATTTATTATATTGTCGGTTACCTTAACCCAGATATAGCTTCCATCTTTATTTAAAAACCTACAATCATAGCTAGCAACATTATCCATCTGTAAGTCTAACAATTTCTCAAAAATTTTTCTTTTATCATCAGGATGAATTCTGCTTGGCCAAAAATCTATAGAGTCCAATTCATCAATCGAATAACCATAGTGCTCACAAAAATAATCAGGATTTAATATTGATATTTTTTTGTATTCTATCTGCATATCTCTAAGAAAGAATTCTGTTCGAAATATGATAATTGGAAGATTTTTTAGCAAAACAGTAAATTCATCAAAATTTTTCATGTTAGCTCCAAACCCACTAATTTATTATTATTCTACTATAAAAAATTTTTTTATAGTAGATCTTCAAAGTCCTCTTCTGACATAGGCCTGGCCAAAAGATATCCCTGGACAATATTACACCCTAAACTTTCCAGCATCTCGAACTGTTCAAGCGTTTCAACGCCCTCAGCCACAGTTATCAAATCTAACTTTTTACTTAAAAAGATGATGCTTTCAATAATAGATTTTGCCCTTATATCGTTCGCAATATTGTTTATAAATGATTTGTCAACCTTTAAAAATTTAAATCTGAGTTTGTAAAGGTAGTTAAGAGATGAAAATCCTGTTCCAAAGTCATCCAGCGATATTGATATGCCTTCTCTATTAAACTTTTTTAAAACTACAGAACAGTGCTCGAAATCATCGACAAATACCCTCTCAACCAGTTCGATGGAAAAAAATCCCCTGCGAATAGCATATTTTTTAACAGAGTAGATTATATATTTCCTGAAGTTGTCATCTTTAAAGCTTCTTTCAGAAAGATTGATTGAAATAGGCACACTTGATTTTCCTCTTGATTCCCACTGTTTTAATTTACCGCACACGCTATCAACTACAAATTTTTCAACATCTACTATGCGGTCCATCTCTTCTAATATTGGGATAAAATCCATTGGCAAAATTATATTGCCATTATCCTTCCATCTAAGAAGCGCCTCCGCTCCAACGATTTTCCTGTCTTTTATTGAAAAAATTGGCTGATAATAAAGAACAAATTCTTTATTTGAGATTGCCTTTTCTAATTTTGATCTTAAATCCAGCTTAATCTTTGCATTTTGTTCGAAATCCTTCTTATAAAAGCCTATCTTCTTATCTTTTCTATTTTTAATGCTACCCAACGCTATATTGGCTTTTTCAACAAGATCTTGGGCATTTTCACTGTCATTTGGGAAAAAGCTAACGCCATAGTTGAAAGACACTAAGGCATTTTTTTCTTTTGGAGTATCGTATGGCTTCTCAAGAACAGAATTTAACTTTGAAATTATATTTATAACATCTTCCAAAGATGCAATATCTTTTAGTAAAATTATAAACATATCAGATTCCAATTTCGCTATTAAATCGTACTCTCTTAGATTGTCTTGAATTCTTTTAGCTATATCGCATAAAATCAAATCCCCAGTATAAAACCCGTAAGCCTGATTTATAGCAGAAAAACTCATTGGATTTATAATGCATACGCTTGCAAGTTTTTTTTCATATTTAGCAACTTTAATGAATTCGTTGGCACTTTCAATAAATTTGTTCCTGTTTAACAACCCTGTTAAAGGATCGAAATCCTTTAGCTTTTTTAAACTGTCCTCAAGAGACTTTGAATGGGTGATATCTTTGCCTACTGCGACATAATATCTTATTTCGCCCCGAATTAAATATGGAGTGATTGTAGTGTAACAATAAATTTTTTCACTAGATTTCGTCATGTAAACAAAAAAATCTGAAAATTTTTGACCACTTCTAATAGTCCTATAAAACCTTCTTGCAAAACCCAGACCCTGAGACCTTGAGGATATAATAGAGTGATGATGATTTATCAACTCATCTTTCGCATATCCAAATATCTTTTGAGCATTATCGTTTACGTAAACAATCTTAAAGTTTTTATCAGTAACCATTACAAAGTCACTGCCAGAATTTAGCGCAAGAGAGGTCATAGCATTAAATCTTTCCAGCTCAATTTTTCCCAGAGCAAAACTTATGTCACTGCCTATTTCATTTAAAAGTCTTAACACATCAGGAGTAAAGAAATCTTTTTTTGTAGAACCACAAAAAATTGATCCCAAAATTTTATTATTTTTAAAAATAGGTATTGCAGCAGCAGATCTCAATAAGTCATAATCTTTAAATTTTTCTTTGATTTCATCAGTCTTTAGAGATGTAAGAAGATCGTTATAATAAGAAATTTCCTTTGTTTCTATTGCAACCGCACCAATAAAACCTTTTTTAATTAAAATAGGTATATCCTCAGATTTATAGCTCTCTTCAATGAACTTTAGAAATTCTTTATACTTCTTTTCTACATCATTTTCTAAATAGTAAAAATTATAAACCTTTAGCTTATTTTCTCCGTCAATAAGAGAAAAGTAAGCTATTGAAAAGCCAGCATCTTTGACTAATATCTCGTTCATCATTGTATACAGCTCTCTAACAGAGTCGGTTCGAACAATCAGTTGATTTATATTTGAAAGCGTCATATAAAGCTTGGTTAATTCCAATATCTTTTCCTGCTGAAGCCTTTCTTTGGTTATATCCCTTGAGAGCTCTACAAGTCTATAAATCTTGTTATCAAAAAAAAACGGAATAACTATAGTATTTAAATAAAATTTACTTTTATCTTTAGCCTGTTTGACAACTTCACATTGACATTTCTCCCCTGATAAAACCTTTTCGAAAAGCTTCTCATAATGCCTACTTAAATGATCGTCGAAATTAAACACAGGCATCTTTTTGCCAATAATTTCGTCCAAACTATAACCAGAAATTTTTTCAACTGCTTTATTTGCATGTAAAATAGTGCCAGCTTCATCCGCTACCAAGAACCATTCAGAAGATTCTTCCATTGCATCGCTAAGAATTTTTATATTTTTTTCTTTATCGATCTTTCTCAATGCAAAAGAAATGTCCATCTCAATCTCATTAAGTATGTCCATGTATTCATCATTAAAAAGATCTGGCGTATTAGAGTATATTACTAGTACAAATTCTACCCTTCCATCTTTGCTCAATGGTATAGAACAAGTAGAACGAATGCCATATTTCTTGTGATAAGTTATCCATGGGCTCATCTTCTCATAGCTTAACGTATCAGAGATTAAAAAAATCTTGCCTTTTCTATAGGCGTTGCCTACTGTCCCTCTACCTTCAGGAATACTTTCATCCACTGAAATAGTAACTTGTTTAAAGTTGTCCACAAGTGAATCAGGAGTATTTTTTGCAAAATATTTTAATCTAAATAATTTTTCAGAATCTATATTTCCAAGAAAGGCTCCAACATATCCGAGCTTATCGACAAGCAAGTCACACAGGCTCTGTAAAAGCTCTTCTTCTCTATCTATTTTCACAGCAAGTTGATTAATTTCTTTTATCGTATATAAAATCGCCTCAAGATTTTTCTCTTTAGATATTGATTCTATCACGCCACCGACTTCAATAAATCTCTCATCTTTACTAAATGCGGTCATATTAGATCTAAGCCAGGTATAGCTACCTTCTTTTGATTTGAATCGAAACTCATATTGCAAGCTATCCCCCAACCCTAAATCAAAAATCTTTTCAATAAACCCTGACCTATCTTCTGGATAAATGTTTTCAAAAAAGAGACTGTTTTCAGCTAACTCCTTATCAGTAAAACCACACACTGTTCGATTTTTAGAATTATTTAAAAAACAAAAATTATATACGGATAAATTTCTATCAAAATTAACAAATTTAGAAGTAAAGACAATATTATATAAGCTATTGATAATTGATAAAGCTTTAAGCTTCTTATCCACTATTGATTGTCATTACTCGCTCTGAAAACACTCTTGTGCTATTTGCCGGAAGGAATTCTTGCTTCAAGAGATAGCCTTTTCAAAAAGTCTTCAATGTTCATCTGACCTTCATCGTTCATGCCCCTTGTTCTGAGCGACACCAATTTTCCTTCATATTCTTTCTTGCCCACTACCAATATATATGGAATCCTGTTCATCTCTGCTTCCCTTATCCTATATTTCAAGGTTTCATTTCTTTTGTCAACCTTCACCCTATAGCCTTCGTCAAATAGTCTTTTCTCAATCTGAGAAGAATATTCTAAGAGATCTGCTTCTTCCTTAATGGGTATAACCATTACCTGTACTGGAGATAGCCATGCTGGAAATACCCCAGCATAATTCTCTATCAGCGCTCCAAGGAATCTCTCCATACTGCCTACTACCGTTCTGTGAATCATCACAGGCCTTTTCTTCGTGCCATCCTTATCAGCATATTCGAGGTTGAATCTCTCTGGCAGAGCAAAGTCTACCTGGATAGTAGGACCAGTCCATTTCCTTCCAAGCGCATCTATAAGCTCTACCTGAATCTTGGGACCATAAAATGCCCCATCTCCTTCAATTATCTCGAATTCAATATTTTTATGTTTCAGAGCATTAGTCAGAGAATCTGTAGCAAGCTTCCACTGCTCATCTGTGCCTATTGAACCATCGGGTCTGGTCCCTACCGAAACCACATATTTAAATCCAAATAGATCCATCATATCCTTTGCAAAATCAAGAACCCCTATGATCTCATCTTGAAGTTGTTCGTCTGTACAGAAAATATGGGCATCGTCTTGGGTAAATCCCCTAACTCTCAAAAGTCCATGCAAGGCTCCAGATCTCTCAAATCTGTATACAGTTCCAAGTTCAAAAAATCTTATGGGCAGATCTCTATAGCTTCTTGTTTTAGAATTATAAATCATCATATGACCTGGACAATTCATTGGCTTAACTGCATATTCCTGGCCATCATTTTCAAATATATACATATTTTCTTTATAAAAATCATAATGCCCTGATATCTTCCATATTCTTAAGTTCATCATATGGGGACTATAAACTATTTCATAGCCTCTTTTTGTGTGCTCTTTTCTTAAATAATCCTCGATAAGGGTTCGAATAATTCCGCCATTTGGATGCCACAAAATCAGACCTGCTCCTATATCTTCATTCATGCTGTATAAATCTAATTCTCTGCCAAGCTTTCTGTGGTCTCTCTTCGACACTTCTTCCAACCATTTAAGATGTTCTTTTAGATCTTCTTCGGTCCAAAATGCAGTGCCATATATTCTTTGAAGCATTTCTCTTTTTTCATCGCCCCTCCAATAGGCCCCAGCCAAATTCAACAATTTAAAATGTTTTATCTGACCAGTAGAAGAGAGATGTGGCCCTCTGCAAAGATCTATAAAGTCTCCCTGTTTATATATACACACTTCTGTATCTGGTATATCTTTAATTAATTCCAATTTATAATCTTCATTTAAATCAGAAAAAAGCTTAGCTGCATCATCTTTTGTAACACAAGATCTCTTAATCTCTAAATCTCTTTTTGATATCTCCTTCATCTTCTTCTCTATTATCTCAAGGTCTTCTGGATTGAAAGGCTCTTCTCGATATATATCATAATAAAAACCATTTTCTATAGATGGACCAATTGCTAATTTTGATTCAGGATAGAGCTCTTTTACCGCTTGGGCTAATAGATGGGCTGCTGAATGTCTAAGAACGTCCAAAGACTTTTTATCTTCATTTGTAACAGGTATAAACTTTTCGCCATCTTTGAAATCCCTAAAATCTACAAGTTTATCGTTGTCCAGATAGCAAATAATTTTAGACATTAAAACCTCCAAATTGTATATATATATTATAGATGGTTTTAATATAGCACAAAATTACAAAAAATTTACTAATTGGAGAATTAAAAATAACTTATACGAAGGTTTGAATTTGAATTTAGGAAGGCTTAAATGGTGGGCGGTGTAGGAATCGAACCTACGACCTCTTGCATGTCAAGCAAGCGTTCCAACCACTGAACTAACCGCCCATTTGAATATTGAAATATTATATCATAAAACAAAAAGAGTCAAGCCGCTAAAATCTTTAATTTTCTTTAAACCAGATCTTAAAACAGAAAATTTTACACTTTTTGCTGCTAAGACCTGACAAAAAATTGCTGGTTGTCTATAAATTCTACTGCTAAGAGGTTTTCATCCAGTAGATAGCTTATATAAGCTAAAGTAGAAAGCCTCATTAGGACATTGGTAGCCATATCTTTTATTGAGATAGCGAATTTATCGTAAACCAAATTTAAAAGCTCTATTTCAGATATTTTCTTAAAGCATATTTCTAAAATAAATTCTAAAATCTGATTGATAATTCTTTCATTTTCAACCAAGACGTCAAGATAGTTTTCAAAGAGTTCGCCGTGTGAGGGTATTATCCCTTTATAATTAGAATTTTTCAAATAGCCAAGGGTGCTAAGCGTTCCCCTTATATCTGAATTTAGAGGTATCTTGTGTTTGGTCAAAAACTCGCACGAGATAAAAGAGTCAGCACAAAATAGATAGTTTTCAAATAAAACTCCAATTTGACCAAAGGAGTGACCCGGCAGATCAACAATTTCAAAATTTATATTTTCAAAATTTAGATTTCCTGGACTTATAACACCGTCTACGCTTACCTTTTTCCCAAGAAAAAATTTTTGATGAAGAACCTTTGGTGGATATGCTCCAGAAAAAAGATATATAGGCTCCCACAAAGGATATTCCAATATGGATTTAGCTGGAAGACTTGAGAATATTTCAGTATCAAGATGTTTTACAAACCACCATGCACCGCCAAAATGATCTGCATGGGCATGCGTAATAATAATTTTTTTTGGAACAATTTCCTCCGCCTTCAGCAGTTTGTATGCCTTTTTCGCATTCTCATCGTCAATCCCAGCATCAATTAAAATAGCTTCTTTTTTTTCATTTAAGATAAAGCCAATATTTACACTAGATTTTATATATCCACAATATTCGTTTATATAAATTAACTGCATAGTTACCTCCAAGATAAAAGAAAATAAATATATTAAGCAAATTATAACTGTATTTTGATAAAATAAAAATATGGAAAATTTATTTGAAAACGATACTTCTTTAGCTCAATCGCTTAGGCCCAAAGATCTTGATGAATTTCTTGGGCAGAGTCATCTTTTAAAAAGAGATGGCACCATTTATAAAGGCATAGTTAACGCAAAATTAAAAAGCATTATACTATACGGGCCTCCTGGAATTGGCAAAACAACTCTTGCGAAAATAATAGCTTCCTATTCGAAAGCCAATTTCGAAATATTAAATGCTGTGTTAAGTGGAGTACCAGAGCTTAGAAAAGTTATCGACAGAGCGATAGAGGATAAAAAAAGAGGAATGGAAACTTTGCTTTTCGTCGACGAAGTGCATCGTTGGAACAAAGCTCAACAAGATGCCTTGCTCCCTGTCTTAGAAGACAGCACGATAAAATTTGTAGGAGCTACTGTAGAAAATCCGTTTTTCTACATCATCAAACCTCTACTTTCGAGATCCTTGCTACTCACATTGCATCCTCTCAGCAAAGACGACCTTGGCAAGCTATTCGATAGAGCAATAGAATATTACAAAAAATTTAAAAATAAAGAAATTACATTTGACTTACAAACAAAGGATTTGATAATAAACCTTTCCCAAAAGGATGCAAGATATTTATTAAATATAGTCGAATTAATCGTAGACTCATCAGATACGGATAAATTAAAGCTATCAATTGACGACTTAGATGGAATAATTGAAAAAAAACTGTTGCTTGACAGGTCCTCAGATCAACACTACGACACAATTTCTGCTTTTATAAAATCTATAAGGGGTAGCGATCCTGACGCTGCTATCTATTACCTTGCCCTGATGCTCGACTCAGGTGAAGATCCAAGGTTTATAGCAAGAAGATTGATAATACTTGCTTCAGAAGATATAGGTTTAGCTGATCCTTATGCAATCACTATTGCGACATCCATTCTCGATGCAGTAAACTTCGTAGGTCTTCCTGAAGCTGAGATAAACCTTGCACATGCCACAGTATATCTTGCTTGTGCACCAAAAAGTAATACCGCTTATATGGCACTAAACAACGCAAAAAAATCAATTAAAGACGAACAAATTTTAAAAATACCCGAACATCTGAAAAATATTCACACCGAAGATCTGAAAAATAGATACCTTTACCCACACGACTTCCCAGAACACTTTGTGAAGCAAAGGTATCTATCTGAAAATAGAAAGTTTTATCATCCCTCTGACGTCGGCTTCGAGAAAAAGATCAAAGAAAGATTATTAAAACTATGGGGCGATAATGAGAAATAGTTTATTTTTCAAAAACCGCCTTCATCACCACTAATTCTTTTTCTTTATTTCCATGTAGAATCTCATATTTGCTAGAATTAATCTTATTTACACTATACTTCCATGCTGCTAAAAATTCATTTAGAGTCTTTATTGGAAATTCGTTATCAGACATTTTATAATGCATTGGAACGATCTGTTTTGGCTTGATCATATCTACAATCTTCATTACCTCATCTGGCCCAATCGTATAAAACCCACCAACAGGAATTAAAATTAGATCGACGTTTTCGTATGGCTTCAGGGATTCTTTAGACGGAATTTCTCCAAGGTCTCCCATATGAGCAATACTAATACCATCAGCAGTTATCTTAAAAGCGACAACCTTCCCCCTATCCTTTCCGCCGTTGTTGTCATGATTAAAGGGATATCCTTCTATAGAGAGATCATTAAATTCAAATTTGCCAGCATCCTTAAATACCTTTGGGCTTCCCTTAACCACATTAACCGCATTATGATCAAAGTGGTCGTGAGAGGTAAAAACTACATCAACCGATACAGATGGTAAAGGATATCCTACTTTCTCATTAAACGGGTCGAACATAAACCTTGTGCCAGCTTTTGTCTCGCCTACAAAACACGAATGACCAAAGTATTCAATCTTCATTTTAACCTCCAAAAAATAGAATGTGTAGATTTTTCTCATTATTTATAGTTGTATTTGATTATAAACAAATTAAGAACTGCACATAATATTATTTTAGATCAAAATTAAATTAAAATGATAGAATAAGTTTGTTACTTATGTATTAATTAATCCGTACTCTTTACTTAAGAGGTGATAGAGTGAAAATTTTGATTGCTGGAACTGGAGCTTTAGGAATGATGTTTTCAGCTTTTTTATCTGAGAAACACGACGTTGTGCTTTTTGGATTCAGTAAAAATGTTGATTTTATAAACAACAACGGCATAAAGGTTACAACACCGCAGGGCACAAAGCATTACAAAAATGTTAAGGCATTTAGTAACCCAAAATTTATTGAAAATGAAAAATTTGACCTGTTGATTACTGTCGTAAAATCATTTGCTACAAAAGATTATTATGACGCGCTTGAGGGAATAAAATCAAACATCTCTTATGCGCTCTCTTTCCAAAATGGCGTAGAAAAGGAAGATGAATTATTAAATTTCATAGGAAAAGAAAAAGCAATATCATCTGCTTGCACAATTGGTGCTACTTTTAGCGATAAGGGGATTGTGAACTATACTTCACCTGGCGCTATATGGCTTTCTTTATATGAACAGACAAACTCAGCCGTAAAATTTTTAGAAGAGTTATCTCAAATATTTATAGACGCAAGCTTTCCAACAAATATAGAAATCGATCCGATTGGTCTTGTGTGGAATAAGATGGTGTTTTATAGTGCAGGAGCAGCCATAGGCTGTTTGACACTGCTGCCCTATCACTTGATATGGAATTCACCAAACCTTTGCAAGGTGTTTCTCAATGCCTTGAAGGAAGGCAAGGCTATAGCAGAAAGTGAAGGCATAAAACTTTTTGACATGAAGGGTCTTGAAGTAATAAACTTGTCTACCACCCTGAGCGAAGATGAAGCAATTTCAATTCTAAACGGCAAAGCAAAGCAACTCGAAGCAAAGAACTTAAAAGATTTAAGAGTATCAATGTCGGTTGACATAATTAGACAAAAAAAGACAGAATTAGAATATACCCTTGGAGATCTCTATCACAGAGGTGTAAAAAATCAACTTTCTATACCTGTTATTAGCACCTCTTACAGCGTAGTAAAAGGATTAGAAGAGCTCTACCTGAACAGGGAAAGAAATTTTTTGTATAAATACAGGCTGATATAGATGACTCAAAAAATTAAAGTTTTAAATTACCCACTAATAATTTGCTTTAGTATTTTACTACTTTTTGTGCTAACAACTTGTACCTTAGAACTTCAGCCACTTATCGCGTCTGCTGATGATTCGAGTGCCCTCACTCTTGACGATGCACTAAAAATTGCTAAGGAAAACAACAAAACTCTTCAAGCGCAATATTATCAGATGCAATCTGCAAAAGAAACGTACATTCAAGCTTTGGGCTATAGATTACCTGATGTCACAGGATCACTAAACTATGAGAGAAACCGAGCTATGTCAACAAATAATGCGTCATTCGGCTCAAAGGACAATTTCTCATATTCACTGGATGCAAGTCAGCTCCTCTACGACTTTGGGGCCACGAACTCATATATACAGAGCGCTTATCACTCTTACAAACAAAGTGAAAAACAATACACCGACACTCTTCGCCAGATAGAATATCAGGTAAAACAAAACTATTTAGGCGTCCTGTCAGCAGACCAGCTATACAATACAGCCAAAGAAGGCTTAGATCTTGCAAACCTGGTATTAAAATACACTCAATCAGAATTTGACGTTGGCTTAGTCGCCAGATCAGACGTTTTATCAGCAGATGTTGAAGCGCAAAACGCAAAGATTTCTCTTTTAAATGCACAAAATCAAATTAATGTCAGTCTCGCTAATTTAGCAAATGTTTTAGGCTATGACCCCAGAAAAGATTTTAATATTGCTCAAACAGCATATAGCAGCGCACCAAAATTAATAAAAACAGACTCTTCAGATGAAATTTTCTCTATGGCAATAAAAAACAGACCCGATATCGCAGCCGCCGTTGAAGGCATTGACGCAGCAAGATATACATTAAAAAATCTTAAAAGTTCACTTTACCCAAAGATTAATTTAGTTGGCGATTATTCGAGAAGCGACAGCAAATTTCCACCAGAAAACTATTCATGGTTCTACGGCGTAACCGCAACAGTGACCTTTTACAACGGCGGACAAAACGTTTCAAAGATCAGACAGGAACAGGATATATTGAACTCTCTAATAAAAACAAAGGATAACTTAGAGGACTCAGTGAAGCTCGCTGTATGGACTGACATATTGAATTTAAACAACGCTTATTCTACATTTGAACTTTCTGATGTTGCAGTAAAAAGCGCTGAAGAGAACCTAAAGGTAAATGAAGCCCAATATAGAGAGGGCTTGAATTCAATAATCGATCTAACAACAGCCAGAAATAACTATATTTCGGCAAAAAATCAAAGGATAATAAATGAATATAATTACTATCTTAGTCTTGCTGCTCTCGAAAGAGATATAGGCGTAAAATTTCTCAACATAGAAAATTATTAAATGGACCATAAAGTTAATATTTATAAGGAGGAGAAATGTTAAAGATCTTTAAACAAAAAAAGGTAATAGCCTTAATTATCGTCTTAATAATAATTATTGCAGGTTCATTTTATGGATATAACGCCTATATGAACAATCTAAAAAAGTCACAGCAGGCGATTAAAACAGCAGACGTAACAAAGAGAACTATTACAGAATTGGTAAACTCTACTGGAACAATTAATCCCCAAGTCGGGGCGCAAATTAACGTGGGCGCAAGAGTAACAGGTCAGGTCACAAAATTAAATGTACAAGTGGGTACTATAGTTAAGTCAGGAGAAGTCTTAGCTGAAATAGACCCAAGGCCTCAAATTGCAGTACTAAATCAAGCTCAGGCAAATTACCAGGCAGCATTGAGCAATTATAACTATGCAAAGGTTACATACGAAAGATATGCCAAGCTCTTCGAAGAAGGACTCATTTCTAAAGATAAATACGATAGCTCAAAAGCAGACTATCTTGCTCAAAAGGGTACTGTCGATGCAGCATCTGCAGCCCTAAACACCGCGCAGGTAAACCTTGAATATTGTACTATTACCGCTCCAATAGGCGGAATGGTATCAGCTGTTACTACCCACCAGGGTGAAACAGTAGTATCTGGAATGAACGCCCCCAATTTCGTAACGATTGATGACCTTGACAAGCTTGAGGTAGATGCCTCTGTCGATGAGACAGACATAGGCAAAGTAAAGGTAGGAATGCCAGCATCATTTACTGTTCTTGCTTATCCAGACAAAACTTTCACAGGAACAGTTGCAGCGATATATCCAACTTCCACAGTTGTAAGTAACGTAGTATATTACACAACGGTCATAACCATTGATTCTAATCCACAACATCTTTTGATGCCTGGAATGACAGCAAATGTAAATATCAAGGCTCAAGAAAAAACAGGTGTGATTGCAGTTCCAAACCTTGCCCTGAAGACTTTTGGTAATCAGACAGTTGTATTTGTACAAACCAGTCCTGGATCATTCGAAAAAAGAGCAGTCAAGACTGGCTTATCCGATTTAGACTATACTGAGATAACTAGCGGGTTAAAAGAAGGCGACAAAGTAATAGTAGGAGATATTCCAGAAAGTATATTGAAGAATTCAAAATGAGCGAAAAAATCATAGAATTAGATGACATCCAAAAGGTTTACAAATCAGGCACTCTTGAAACAATCGTTTTAAAGGGCATAAGCTTTATAATAGAAAAAGGAGAATTTGCCGCAATTATGGCTCCTTCAGGCAGCGGCAAAACCACCTTGATGAATATAATCGGACTCTTGGATAGGCCTACGGGTGGCAGATATTTTCTCGATAACAAAGAGGCATCAAAGCTATCTGACAATGAGCTTGCCCATCTGAGAAACCAATATATCGGTTTTATATTCCAACAATTTCATCTTTTGCCCGATCTTACAGCAATTGAAAATGTCTTACTCCCTTCTGTCTATGCACAAAATCCTCCATCAGATATCAAGGACAGGGCTAAAAAATATCTTGAAACCGTTGGATTGGGAGAAAGGCTTAATTTTTATCCATCTGAGCTATCAGGCGGCCAGCAACAAAGGGTAGCCATTGCAAGATCTCTAATAAACAACCCAAAATTAATCTTAGCAGACGAGCCAACCGGAAACCTTGACCCGCAATCAGGTATGGAGATCTTGTCAGTTTTTCAAAAGCTAAACGAAGATGGCATTACAATACTGATGGTCACTCACTCTCCCGAAATAGCCCTCTTTACAAATAGAGTCATTACTCTCAGTTTTGGAAAAGTCTTAAAAGAAGACGTAGTAAAAAATCCAAAATCAGCTCAAGAGGAATTACAAAAAATGTATGTGATCAATACATGATCATCAAGATTCTTTCTTCAGCAATAAAAATAAACTTAAAACAAGGCTTGAAGGTTTTTATTATGATAGCAGGAATATCTCTTTGTATTCTTGTGATTACACTGGTAACCTCGATAAGCCTTGGAGCAAGACAGCTTGTAAATGAAACCCTCCAACAATTTGGTCCTACATCTGTTATAGTCTTTGCAGGCGGCAGAAGACAGCCAGGTCAGCCTTTCCAAAGATCTACTACCATGACGTTAGATGATGTTCGCTCAATTAGCGATCAGATAAGCGGCATTGCAGCAATAGACTCTGAAGCAAACAGTAATATGAACGCAAAGTATGAAGCACAAAACATAGATACAACCGTTTCAGGCGCTACATCTTCATTTACATCAGCTTGGAATTGGGACGTATCTGAAGGAAGATTTTTTACCGAAAGAGAAAATACCTCTATGTCAAGGGTAGCCATAATCGGTAGTACGGTTGCAAAGCAGCTATTTCAAGGTCAAAACCCTCTTGGCAAGCTGATCAGAATTGGCACTACACCATTTACAGTTATTGGAGTGCTAAGCACACTTGGTACTACTCCAAACGGAATGGACAGAGACAATAGGATCGTCATACCTCTCAACACAATGTTAAAAAGAATGTTGAACCAGACATACATTACTATGATGAGAATAAAATTTGCACCGGGTACAAATATAACTAACGTTGCAGGAGAAATTAGTACAATCTTAAGATATAACCACAAACTCACTGCCCAGGGACTACCAGATGACTTTACTATCATAACACCCGATCAGGTAATGGAATTCTTGAACAGGATTAACTCTACTTTAAATATATTTCTCGTTGTTTCAACTATAGTCTCTATAATAATTGGTTCTGTTGTAGTTTCTAATATAATGCAGGCATCAATATCTGAAAGAGAAAAAGAAATAGCTCTTAGAAGGGCTTTCGGAGCCACAAAGTCTCTTATTGTAATACAGGTATTTCTCGAAATATTTGTAATCAGCATCATCGGTTCAATTTTTGGAGCAACCTTAGGGGCTGTTCTTGGCTTAATAATGGGACATTTTACTGGAATAAATGTCTCAATTAGCCCCATACTATTTCTTGTGGCTTTTAGCGTCTCTACTATAATTGCTTTAATTGCTGGGATTCAACCAGCACTGAAGGCTAGCTCATACGATCCAGCGGTAGTGCTACAAAGATGAACAACTTCTTTATTAATTTTTCACAGGCTATGAGAAGTATATCCAGGAGAAAGAGAAAATCAATCCTTGCTATTCTTGGCTTCCTCATAGGCATCAGCGCAACAGTCGTAATAGCAAGCATCAGCTCGGGAGTCAAAGAAAAAACAATCGACCAGATAAAAAGTATGGGCAGCAATATGATCGTAGTTACAGCAGGACAGCTTAAAGTAATGGGAAACAGAGCACACCAGGTTGGCAATGTCACCACTCTAAAGCCATTCGACTACACAATGCTGAGAAAAGACCTTCCAAATGCGAAAGTAGCTGCCACTCAACAAAAATCATTTACGGTAAAGTTCTCTGATTACAGCGCTCAAACCACTATCATAGGCGCAACCCCAAGCCTGTTTAGCGTAAGAGGTTATACAGTCAGCATGGGAAGAGAATTTACTTCCAGAGAGGATAGGCTTCGCGAAAGAGTGGCAATAATTGGGAGAACCGTCATACAGAATCTAAATGCCGTCCCCGAGCAGCTTCTTGGTGCCACCATTATTATAAACACCACACCGTTTAGGGTCATAGGCATTCAAGATCCAGTAGGTATAGATATTGGAGGCCAAGACGAGGACAATCAAATAATTATTCCTCTTGATACCGCACTTGATAGGCTGCTAAATGTCACTTATATAAATAATATTTATATTTCTGCGCCTCAAGAGTATCTGATGAGCTCATACAAAGATGAAGCCATCAGAATTTTAAGACAAAATCACAATCTTACTAGTAGTCAAGAAAATGACTTTACCGTTCAAGATCAAAGCGACATAATAGCCGCCCAAACAAAATCTACTCAAACTCTTGACAATCTTACAGTAGCGCTCGCAATGATAGCCGTTTTTATCGGAGGTTTAGGGATAGCAGCCGTTCTTTTAGTAGCTGTGAAAGAAAGAACAAAAGAAATAGGAGTCAGAAAGTCCTTTGGCGCTACAAAAAAAGATATATTAACACAATTTTTTATAGAAGCAGCCATTCTTTCTGGCTCAGGAACAATTTTTGGCATATTAATTGGTTTACTAATAACCTTTATAATAACCATATTTACAAAAATGCCTTTTGTAGTGCCTTTCAATATTCTAATCCCACTTATATTTGTAGCATTCTTAATGGGCGTAATATTTGGCACAATACCAGCCAAAAAGGCAGCAGAAGTTGATCCTATAAGAGCTATCTATTCATAAAAAAACTTCTGAGATATTTTAAATAAACATATCTCAGAAGTTTGTAAACTTAGTGCAAAAGTATATTTACTTCTTTAACTCCTCATACCACAACTCATTGTGCTTCATTACGTACTCTTCATCGATCATTCCATTGCCAAGCATTGTTCCAAGCTCTTTTCTTGAACTAGGATTGACTGCCCCAAGATAAAAGTGGACAATGATTGCTGAACCCAAAAATGTGCCGCAAAATACATGAACAATTATCACCAGTTGAATCAAATATCCAGGAAAAGATGCATAGAAGAACATCATAGAGCCAGTTAAGCCAAGGCACAAAGAAAATACGATAATTATCCATCCCAAAAGCTTCTGCCCAGCATTGATCTTGCCCTGTGGAGGAACCTCTTTTGCCTTTATCAGTGGAGCAAGATATCCTCCAAAGACCTTCATCCATTTCTTGTCTTCTGGCGTAAAGGTGCTGATAAGTTTTATAAATTTAGAAAATAGATTGAAATTAAATGCTGCATAAGAGAGCGGAAGCAACAAATAGAAAAATCCAAGATATTTATGCAAAAAAGCAGCATTTCTTAGGCTCCCAAAAGTCAATCCCATAACGTTCATTGCAGGATAAAACAAAGATAATCCCGTCCAAAGCATTACTATAAAAGTTATAAGGTGAATCCAGTGAAAGATACGAGTAGCCTTTTTGTGTTTTTCAATCATCTTTTTTGCCATTACTGATCGCCTCCTTTATTGCCAGTCTGCAGTATTCTGTGAAGAAATACCAGACCAGCAGCACCACCCAACATCACCAGCCCAAGTGGATGCATTATATTCTTCCAGATAAGAGTATTTACTGGAAAAACAGGATCTTTTGGCAGGCCATATTTTTCAGGTTCATATTTTAGTATAGACAGTACTCCCAAGCCCCCAAGTATATTTTCACCATAGAGGTTCGCTTCTGTAAAGCCCTCTTTTTTCAAAATTTCAACCTTTTCTTTTCCTTGCTTCACTAGATCGTCTCTCTTGCCAAAATACAGCGCCCCTCCCAGACATGCTTTTACGCAGGCAGGTGTGGCAGTTTCATCAGATTTGCTGCCCTCCATAACCCTTGAATAACACATATCACATTTATTTATCACTTGACCGATTTGCGGAATCCCAAATGGACACGCGCTATGACAATATCCACATGCTATACACTTGTTTACATCGAATGCTACTATGCCATTTTCTGCTTGGAACAGGGCACCGCTTGGACACGCCTTTACGCAAGCAGGATCTCCACAGTGAAAACACTGATATTTAAGAAAATTAAAGTTCTGTTTCTCAGTAAAATCATCGTAGAAATTTATAATCATACGCGTATGCGGATTCAAAGTTGGAGGATTTGTGTAAAATCCATTAAAAGTAGTAGGGTCAGTTTTTTGATCGTTCCACTGCTTACAAACAGATTGGCACCCTCTACAACCCATGCATTTAGAAGAATCGAACATATAGGCCACTCTATCCATCTTAGGCCCTCCTCAAGTTAATCATCAACGCTTTGGACTCTTGAATCTCAGAAGTCGGATCCCCTACATTTTCAGTCATCAGGTTAGCAGAAAAAGATTCTTTTTTGCCGCTATCAGGATCTATTCCTACAAAGCCCCAATGCCAAGGTATCCCAACTATATGAAACTTTTTGCCATCAATCATAATAGGCTGCAGCCTGGATGTAACACAAGCTTGTGCCTTTACCTTGCCTCTGATAGATTCGAGCTCTACTTTGTCACCATTTTTAATCCCAAGATTTTTTGCAAGTTCAGGGTCTATTTCTGCAAAGACCTGCGGCATCTCTTCGACTAAGATCGGAATCTTTCTGGTTATAGTTCCACTTTGATAGTGTTCTGTCAATCTATATGTAGTGCATATATATGGGTATTTTGGATCGTTTAAGGGGGCATATTTATCAATGTTTGATTTGAAAACTATAGCCACAGGATTATTTTGGACAGAGCTTATAAGATTTTTCACAGGAGCTTCTATTGGCTCATAATGCTCAGGGAATGGACCGTCTTTCACTATACCAGCAGGGACGAAAAGCCTTCCTCCGCCCTCTGGTATCATTATGAAAGGAGCATCCCCACCAGGTGCGCTTGGCGCCTTTGTTGGCAGAAAATCAGGTATATCTCGGCCAGTCCACTTCTTTTGAGCGCTATCCCAACTAATGACAGACAACTTTGGATTCCAGGGATTGCCCTCCAAATCGCAACTGGCTCTGTTATATAGAATTCTTCTGTTTACGGGCCATGACCATGACCATTCAGAATTAAGGCCTATTCCTTCTTTTTCAGGCTTTCTCCTTGCAGCCAAATTTCCTGCCGGCGGGTATACTCCTGAATATATCCAACAGCCGCATGCCGTAGAGCCATCATCCTTAAGGGCTGCAAAACTAACTAATTGTTTTCTCGTTGCAACCTCAAAACCGTTAATTTCTTTTAACACAGAATTAATATCATATTTATCTCCGCCATAACCCCAAGTTAAGTTAAGCATAGCTTCAGGAGAAGGGGTAGAAGGATCGTCTTTAAATTGCTTCTTTAAACCACGCACAAGACCATCCAATACAACCATGTCTTCTTTAGACTCATAAAGCGGCTCTATTGCCTTGTATCTCATCTGAAGCCATCTGGAAGTGTTGGTAGCCGAACCATTTTTCTCTACAAATGAAGATATAGGGAGCATAAAAACTTCAGTTTTTATGCTTTTTGGATCAGCGCCTGGTCTTCTCCAGAAGTTAGCCGTTTCGGTTTCAAAGATATCAGCAGACATAAGCCAATCAAGGTTTTCTAATGCCTTGCCAGTTTTGTCACCCAAGGGACTTGATACCAATGGGTTCTGACCCCAGATCATCATTCCCTTAATTCCTTCATTTTTGTACAAATTATCCCAGATATACATCCATGAAGCTGGCTTGGACCACTTTGGAAGCCAATCATAGCCAAAATCATTTTCTTTCGTAGCTGCGTCTCCAAACCATGCCTTAAGCATGCTAACTGCAAACTTTGGCGCATTAGACCAATAGCAATCAGGCAACGTAATCTTTTTCAGATATTCCTTGAAATTTGGATGAAGCTTTTCGTTCGGGGCAGCAAGATAGCCAGGCCAAGAGTTATAAAGAAGAGCCATATCAGTAGAACCCTGAACATTGGTCTCCCCTCTCATTGCATTTACTCCACCACCAGCCATACCTAAGTTGCCCAGCAAAAGCTGAATAACACAAAAAGCTCTGATGTTTTGCGTGCCAATAGTGTGCTGGGTTAGGCCCATCGCATACATCAATGTGCCAGACTTATCTGGCGCACCAGTTGAGCTATACAATTGTGCTATCTCTTGGAAGGTTTCCTTATTAATCCCTGTGATTTTTTCAACAACATCAGGGGTATATCTTGAATAATGAAGCTTCATTTTCTGAAACACACAGCTTGGATCTTGAAGGGTCATGTCTCTCAATGGCTTCTTATCAGGACCAGTTTGATATGCCCAGCTTGCATAATTATATGATTTACCAGTTATATCCCATCCTGAAAAATATCCATCCTGAAAATCAAATTCAGGTTTCAAGAGATAAGACGCATTGGTATAGTGTTTTACATAAATATCCTGATATTTATTGTTTTGAAGAATATAGTTTATCAAACCACCGAAAAATGCAATATCAGTACCAGGCCTTATCTGAGCATAGATGTTTGAGATCGCAGATGTTCTCGTGAATCGCGGATCCACAGAAATAACCTTGCCGCCGCGTTCTTTGCACATATTGATATAGCGCGCGCTGCCTGGATGGTTCTCTGCAGGATTTCCGCCGCATATCATTATTACATCAGAATTTTTCACATCTATCAGAGAATTTGTCATTGCCCCTCTGCCAAAGCTTGGCCCCAAGGCAGTAACAGTAGAAGAGTGACATATTCTTGCCTGATGCTCCAGATAAACTATGCCAAGCGCCCTGGCAACTTTTGCAAACAGATAACACTCATCGGTACCATGTGCCGCACCGCCAAGCATCGCAAGTCCCTCAGTTCTATTTACTGCTACTCCGTTTGACGTCTTTACAAACGAACTATCTCGAGTTTTTTTGATTCTTTTGACAAGCTCAGAAATAGTCCAATCCCAGCTTTTCTCTTCCCACTTGTCAGAACCAGGAGCCCTATACATTGGTTTTTTCAACCTCAATGGGCTATCGTAAACGCTAAAACAGGTAGAGCCCTTTGCACAAAGCCCGCCTTCACTATTTGGATTGTCAGGATCTCCTTCGACATTTACCACCTTGCTGCCCTTTGAATAGACTAAAAGACCACAGCCAACTCCGCAATAAATACATACAGAATTTGTAACCTTGGTATCCTTCAGTTTAAAGGGTGTGCTTGCATAGGCAACCTTCGGCACAGCTACATTGCCATCGAATACCATCATCGCAGCACTAGCAAAGGAAAGCTTTAGAAAATCTCTTCGATTAAATTTCCCCATTCATTTCACTCCCTTGATAGTGAATATATTTTATAATTTCAAAACACTATCAAGTTAATAATATCACATTAAACTGGTTAAATAATAATACTCAAATTAAATATATAAAAAAATTTTATCCTAAATAATATTTTATTTGCAAATTTAAATTATATTCTTGAAATTGTTAATTTAAAAAAATTTCTTATAAAATATTCTTATCTTAAACAAGAATAAGTATTATTTATTAAGCCAGGATGCAGCATAAAATATCTTGAACCAGGATGGTCTGAAATTTAAGTCCTTCACTGAAATGTCCAGATCCCAGCTCGAAAGATAAAGCAAAGGATAAAGGGGCGTATCCTCATTTTTTTCTCTTAAATCCAAAACCTTTAAATACATCCCACAAGCCTCGCAAACCTCTACTCTCCACCCAGGAAGCTCATCTACGCTAAAATATCTCATTGACTTTTGTTCTTCATCAGCACATACAGGGCAAGCTGTCCTCCTGTGTCCCCACCTGGTATAACAAGTAGAGCATACCAGGCTCTTCTTTCCATCCCCCTCTATAAATCCCATGCCAGCTCTTGAACCGCAAACAGGGCAAATAGGCTCATACCACTTTGCAAGACTAAAGTTTTTCATTATTATCTCGCCAATATATGAATAAATTGAAGAATAAACGATTAGCTTTACAAAGCCTATTTCATCCTCAGATAAAATTAATTTGTCAAATATCGGTAAATCCTTTTCATCAAACTTTACCTTTTCTTTTATGCCAAAATCATCTTTTACAACTTTTGCCAAAAAATTTAGATCCTTCTTATATATCTTTAGCTTAAATAAATCTAAATACGGTCTGCCTTCATCAAAGGCTTTTTTAAATTCTTCAACTTTAATGCTATCTAATGAAATAAAATCAGGTAGTTTAGATAACAACTTATCTCTACAAGAAAAATAGTTTTCCCAAAACCCAGCAACAGATTCTAATATTGGGTACTTTTCTACATATTTTGTTAAATTCATATATACCTCCAATAAAGATTTACAATTTTTGAGTGCAAAGCCAATTAAGACCTTGCACTCAAATTAAAACAATTATTAAATATACTTTATAAATCTATTTTATCATAATCAAATATAGCTTAAAATTTATTTAAATTAATTACAGAAATAATTTAAATAAATCAATTTAATATCTCTAAATCAATTTTTCTAGTTCTTCTTTGCTTATACCTGACTGTTTTAATATCTCAAGAAGCGTCCCATTTAGCAGGTCTTTTTTATGAAACGGCACAACTACCATTCTTTTAGTTTCTAAATTTATATAGATATGATGACTCCCCTTTGTTCTCTCAAGTATAAATCCTTTTTTTTGAAGAATATATATCACCTTCTGAGAAGTTAATGAAGGCAGTTTAGGCATTAGATTCTACAGCGACTGTAGTCTCAAATATGTTATCTTCCAACGGTATATCTTCGCCATGAGAATCAAGGGTTTCTATATAAAGCTCAATTGCCTCCTTTGCCATCAACACCGCATTGTCTAATGTATCACCATAAGTTACACAGCCTGGCAACGACGGAACTGTTACCGTGTAACCACCTTCAGGCTCCCTTCTCAGAAATATACGATAATTTAAAACCCTCATAATTCTCCTCCTTTATCATATATACAAAAACCCGTCGATTTAAAATTATCAATATATTCATATCAAATTCTCTTTAATAAAGATTTACAATTTTTGAGTGCAAAGCCAAATAAGACCTTGCACTCAAATTAAAACAATATTAAATATACTTTATAAATCTATTGTATCATTAGAAACTGTCTACTTTTTTAGATCTTCATACCATAGCGCATTGTGATGTTTTACATAATCTTCCTCTATCATACCACTGCCAAGCATAGTCCCCAACTCTTTGTTTGATGTAGGATTAACCGCAGCAAGGTAAAAGTGCACAATCACAGCAGCCCCTAAAAATGTGCCACAAAATACGTGAACTATTATAGCCGTTCGAACCAATAAACCAGGGAATAGCGCATAATAAAACATAACCAACCCTGTAATGCCCAGTAAAATTGAAAAAACAATTATTATCCAACCCAAGAGTTTTTGCCCCGCATTGTATTTGCCTTGTGGAGGAACTTCATCAGTCTTTATTATGGGATGCAAATAACCACCCAGTACAGATAACCATTTCTTGTCTTCGGGCGTAAATGTGCTAATAGTTTTGAAAAAGTTTGAAAATAGCTTGAAGTTCCAGGAAACATAAATTATCGGAAGAACCACATAAAACCACCCAAGATATTTGTGAATAAATGCTGCATTTCTAAGACTGCCAAAAGTCATACCTAGTACATTGGTCCAAGGATAAAACAAAGAAATTCCAGTCCAGAGCATTACTATAAATGTTATTAAGTGCAACCAGTGAAATATCCTCGTATTTTTCTTATGTTTTTCAATCTTTTCTACAGCCATTATTGATCACCTCCCTTTTTCCCCAGGTTAAGCGCTCTATGAAGCACGACAAAACCAGCTGCGCCTCCTAACATTATTACTCCTAAAGGATGTAATATGCCTTTCCACAAACCAATATCATTAGGAAATGTAGGTTCCTTTGGAAGACCATATTTTTCAGGAGAATACTTTAGTATAGCCAGAACTCCTAATCCCCCAAGAATATTTTCTCCATAAAGATTTGCTTCTGTGTAGCCTTTATTTTTCAAAATTTCAACCTTTTTCTTGCCTTGCTCAACCAAATCATTTCTTTTCCCAAAAGTAAGTGCGCCCGCAGGGCAGCTCTTTACACAGGCAGGTGTAGAAGTTTTATCAGATTCAGAACCCTCCATAACCCTTGAATAACACATATCGCATTTGTTTATCACTTTTCCAATTTGCGGAATCCCAAATGGACAGGCACTATGACAGTATCCACATGCTATACACTTGTTTTCATCAAATGCTACTATGCCGTTTTCTGCCTGAAAAAGAGCTCCGCTTGGACATGCCTTTACACATGCAGGATCTCCGCAATGGAAACACTGATATTTTAAAAAGTTAAAATTTGGATCAGGAGTAAATGTGTCATAAAATTTTATAATCATCCTGGTATCAGGATTTAGACTGGGAGGATTGGTATATACCCCATTAAAAGTTGTAGGATCGGTTTTTTGATCGTTCCATTCCTTACAAATACTCTGGCACCCCCTACAACCCATACACTTAGAAGAATCGTACATATAGGCCACTCTTTCCATTTTAGGCCCTCCTCAAGTTAATCATCAAAGCTTTGGATTCTGGAATAAGGCTTGTAGGATCCCCTACATTCTCTGTTACAAGATTTGCAGCAAATGATTCGTCTTTACCGCTATCAGGATCTATACCGACAAAACCCCAGTTCCATGGAATACCAACTACATGATATTTCTTGCCATTGATTGTCATCGGCTGGACCCTGGTAGTGACACATGCCTTAGCTTTAACCTTGCCCCTTATGGATTCCAATTCGACATTGTCACCATCTTTTATGTTAAGCTCTTTTGCAAGTTCAGGATCGATCTCAGCGAAAACTTGTGGCATAGCTTCTACGGTTATAGGTATTTTTCTTGTGATTGCACCCGATTGATAATGTTCTGCAACCCTATATGTAGTACAAATATATGGGAATTTTGGATCGTTGAGTGGGGCATACTTGTCTATGTTTGACTTAAATATCACAGCAATTGGATTGTTCTGTACAGGATTTACTTTATTTGCAACTGGCGACTCAATTGGCTCATAGTGTTCAGGGACAGGGCCATCTTTCACTATACCGCCAGGAACAAATATTCTTCCCTGTCCGCCAGTAAGCATGATAAATGGCAGCGTTCCTCCGGCGTCTGACGGAGCTTTTGTAGGTAAGAAGTCAGGAACATCTCGCCCCAGCCACTTCTTCTGCCCAGCATCCCACTTTATAACATATTTTTCAGGATTCCAAGGATTGCCTTCCAGGTCACATCCAGCTCTATTGTAAAGAATTCTTCTATTTACAGGCCATGCCCAACCCCATTCAGGATTGAGTCCCAGTCCAGTTTTTTCTGGTTTCCTCCTCTTAGCAAGATTTCCTGCAGGAGGAAACATCCCAGAATATATCCAGCAACCGCTTGTAGTAGAACCATCATCTTTTAGCGCAGCAAAACCTGGAACTTGTTTTTTCGTTGCCACCTCAAAGCCATTAATTTCTTTAAATACCTCATCCGCACTATGGTTGTGTCCACCGTAATCCCATGTTAAGTTCAGTATTGATTCTGGACTTGGCGTAGACGGATCAGCCTTTACCAGATCTTTTATTTTATGAATTAAGTCGTGCATTATTACAGAATCTTCTCTGCATTCATAAAGTGGCTCTACTGACTTATATCTCATCTGAAGCCACCTGGAAGTATTGGTAGCTGAGCCGTCTTTCTCTACCATTGATGCCACAGGCAGCAAAAATACTTCTGTCTTAATATTTTTCGTATCGGCATGAGGCCTTCTCCAGAAATTAGCTGTTTCAGTCTCAAATAAATCTGCTTGCATCAGCCATTCAAGGTTTTCGAGCGCCTTACCGGTTTTATCAGCAAATGGACTCGATACCAGGGGGTTTTGTCCCCAGATCATCATGCCCTTAATTCCTTCATTTTTATATAGGTTGTCCCATATGTGCATCCAGGAAGCTGGCCTTGACCACTTTGGCACCCAGTCATATCCGAAATTGTTTTCCTTTGTGGCTGCATCTCCATACCATGCCTTTAGCATGCTTACAATAAACTTCGGAGCGTTAACCCAGTAACTATCAGGTGCGATAGATTTTTTAATAAATTCCTGAAGATTAGGATGCAATTTGTCGTTTGGTGCTGGCAGATAACCTGGCAAAGTATGGAACAAAAGACCCATATCAGTAGACCCCTGAACGTTTGCCTCGCCTCTCATAGCGTTTACTCCGCCACCAGCCATACCCATATTTCCAAGCAAGAGCTGAATCATACAAAAAGCCCTAATATTTTGTGTGCCGATAGTATGTTGAGTTAGACCCATAGCATATATCAAACAACCTGATTTTTCTGGTGCTCCAGTAGAAGCATAAACCTCAGCAATTTTCAAGAAGTTTTCCTTCTTCATTCCAGCTACATTTTCTACAACTTCAGGCGTATATCGAGAATAATGCTCTGCAAGCCTTTGAAACACACAATTTGGGTCCTGAAGGGTCATATCTTTCAAAACCTTTTTATCTGGCCCCGTTTGGAATCCCCAGCTTGCATAATTGTACATTCTCTTTGCTTCATCCCATCCAGAAAAATGTCCGTCCTTAAATTCATATTCAGGCTTTAATAACCAAGAAGCATTTGTGTAGTTTTTCATATAAACTTCTTGATACTTTTTGTTTTGGATAATGTAATTAATTAAACCGCCAAAAAACACTATGTCAGTGCCTGGCCTTATCGGCGAATATATGTCAGATAGCGAAGAAGTTCTCGTAAACCTTGGATCTACAGAGATTACAGTCCCGCCAGAATCTTTACACATATTTATATATCTTGCAATAGCAGGGTGATTCTCGGCAGGATTCCCACCACAAATCATAATAACATCTGAATTTCTTACATCGGTTAGTGGATTTGTCATTGCACCTCTTCCAAAACTAGGGCCTAAACTGGCCACTGTGGAAGAGTGTCATATACGAGCCTGGTGTTCGAGATAGACTATCCCAAGAGACCTTGCAAACTTAGACAGCAGATAGCATTCATCAGTATCGTGAGATGCCCCGCCCAGCTGAACAAGTCCATCAGTTCTATTTACAGGAACACCACCAACTTCTTTTACAAAGGTTTCATTTCTTGTTTTCAGAATCCTCTTTGCAACTTCGTTGATAGTCCAATCCCAACTTTTTTCTTCCCATTTGTCAGAACCTGGCGCCCTATACATAGGCTTTTTCAATCTCAGAGGATTGACATAAACGTTGTATGAGGTAGCACCCTTTGCGCAAAGTCCGCCTTCGTTGTTAGGATTATCAGGATCTCCCTCGATGTTTACTACCTTGCCGTCTTTCGCATAAACCAATAGTCCGCAGCCAACACCGCAATAAATACATACTGAAGGACTTACTTTAGTATCTTTTAACTTAAAGGGCTTTACAGAAGCCCTTGCAGGCACAGCAATATTGCCGTCCATAACCATTGCCGCAGCACCTGCAAATGTAAGTTTTAAGAAGTCCCTCCTTTTAATGTTCCCCATTCAATTCACTCCCTTTTTTGAGGCATATATAATAATAAAATAAAGAAAACAAGAATAGATAGCATTTCTATGTTAAATTAGTTAAAAAATATATATTTATTTTACACCTTAAAGAATAAATAAAACATATAGAATAGATAAAACATACTTATAGCAAACTAAATATTATTTATAAATTTAAAAATCTCCCCCCCCCACGGGTAAGAAATTTCTACCAAAAATAAATTTACTGAAAATATTTACAAAACTGCGTTAAAGATTATCTCAGAAAGAGTAGGATGACCATATATTATGTCATTAAGCTCAGCAATGCTTATGCTGCTTTTCATCGCAACTGCGACAATATGAATTAACTCATAGGCCATAGGACCAATGAACATAGCACCCAGTATCGCTCCATCTTCAGAAGTAAGGGCTTTAAAAAACCCTGAATTTTGACCCATAATAAGGGCCTTTCCATTGCCCTTGAAAAATGCCTTGTAAGTCTTGTAAGAAATGCCCTTTGACTTTAGATCCTCTTCGGTAAACCCAATGCACCCTACACCAGGATCGGTAAATACAACCCTTGGCAAAAGATCATAGTTTAAATTTCTTGGTTCTCCAGTTATCCCCCTTGCTACAAATATGCCCTCTCTTGTAGCCACATTAGCAAGCATAGGAGTTTTTATTATATCTCCCACGGCATATACGCAGCTGTTGTTTATGCTAAAGTCTTTCTCTACAACTATGAAATCTCTTTCAGTTTTTGCGCTAACTACTTCCAAATTCAGATCCTTTGTGTTAGCTCCCCTTCCAACTGAGACCAGGATCAGATCTACTGAAACGTCTTTAACAGAATCATTTTGTCTGTTTTTAAAACTAACCGAAATCTTTTCATCTTTATTTTGGACATCCACAATCTCTGAATTGGTATTCACAGAAATATTTCTCTTTTTAAATTCTCTAAGAAGGGTGCGCGAAACCTCTTCGTCTTCAAAACCCATTATTTTTGGCAAAAACTCGACAATTGTTACGTTTGATCCCAAATAATTTAGTAAGGATGCAAATTCACAGCCCACATAACCCCCGCCTACGATAAGGATATCCTTTGGCAGGCATTTCAGCCTTAAGAGACCGCTGCTTGAAATAATCTTCTTCTCATCAATCACCAGACCTGGAAGGCTCTTTGGATATGAGCCAGTTGATAAGACTATATTATCAGCAAAATAATCAGCATCTCCTACTCTTACGGCATTTTTGCCAATCAATGTCCCTTTACCAAAAACCATATCAATCTTTGACTTTTTCAGCCTTGAGATTACTCCCTGTCTTAACTGAGACTTTTGTTCATCTAAGAGTTTTACTGCATTAGCATATTCGACATTAAAATTTATATCGAAAACGCCCTTGTATTCTTTCATTCTCTGAATTAAATGGGCACTTTCAACCAATGACTTTACTGGAATACATCCTTCATTCAGACACGTCCCGCCAATATGTTCCTCGGATTTATCTACAAGACATACTCTTTTGCCTCTTTCGCCCAGATAGAGCGCGCACTCATACCCAGCTGGACCTGCGCCAAGTACAATAACATCAAATTTATTTTCCACCATCATACTCCTCATAAGATAAATATTTTTGCGCGTTGTAAGAGCTTCTCACATAAGGGGCACTTTCAACATGTTTAAACCCAAATTCTTTTGCAATATCTTTTATTTCTTGAAATTTGTCGGGATGAACGTATTCAGAGACCTCTATATTGTTCAGCCCTGGTTGAAGATATTGTCCCATACTAAGAAAGTCGCATTTGATTTTAATAAGTTTATCAAAAACTTCTTTCAATTCATCAAATGTTTCTCCCAGGCCAAGCATTATTCCGGTTTTTGTATACATATTTGGCGACATCTTTTTTGCAATTTCTAAAACGCTTAAGGACCTCTCGAACGATGCGCCCTTCCTTATAGAATAAAGCCTTGGAACTGTTTCTACGTTGTGACCAAAGATCTCAGGTTCTGAATCCAATACTGTTTTTATAGAATCTATATCAGCCTTAAAGTCGGGCACCAATACTTCAATTGTAGTATCTGGCATAGAATTTCTAATCTCTTTTATAGTGTTTGCAAAGTGCAACGCCCCACCGTCAAAGACATCGTCTCTCGTGGGTGAAGTGATAACCACATGAGAGAGATTCATTCTCTGAACTGCCTGAGATATCCTTTCAGGCTCACCAGGATCCAAAGGATTTAGCAAATTTCCAGACTTAGCCTTTTTAACATTACAAAATTCGCACGCTCTTGTGCACACATCGCCCATAATTAAGAAGGTCGCATGCCCCTTTCCAAAACACTCAGAAATATTTGGGCACCTTGCCTCTTCGCACACCGTGTGCAAATCTAAATCTTTTAGCAAAGATCTTGTATAGTTTTCTGTTTTTTGACAAACCTTATTATGAAGCCAAATAGGTTTCTTTTTCAATACCATCACAATTCCAGCTTTCAGATAAATATTTTTTCTCCCTTAGGAGGGAGGAGAGTTTAATCTCGTTTTTTGTTGGTTCACAAAAATTTAGCTCTGCCTTCATCTCTTTGCTAAACGAAGACGCAAGCCCTTTAACAGTGTTCTCATAAGAGATGTCACCGATCCAATCCTGAAGTGACTTACCGCTTTCGTACAATTTAGAAAGGTTTTTTCTACTTTTTATAGGAATAGATCCGTGTTGAAATATCACGTCATGAGAGCGCTTCTGAGCATTGCCGCCAACTTTTTGTCCATCTATTACAATATCGTATTTTTCTTTTCCCTGATAACACAATATTGGGTTTTCGCTTGACCTTTTATCCTCACACTCGCAAGCCCATTTTGCATTTAAATTTAAAGAATTATAAAAGTCTAAAACGAAAGAAGTCAACTTTTTATAAGAATCAATTACAGATAGGTTGCCTAAATGCTCCTGGGAACAAACTATAGAATATGAAATTTCCTCATGATGATATAGAGCATTCCCCCCGGTTAGTCTTCTAACGAAAGATCCTTCTTCTTTAGATAAGAAGACCTTGTTAATATCAGATATTTTCTGAAATCTACCCACAGAAAGCACTGAGGGACTCCAAAAATAAAATCTTATTACAGGTTCTCTTTTCTTTAGAAAGGTTAGATACAAAGCCTCGTCAATAGCCATATTGTAATCACCGCTTAATGGCGACGAAACTATAAACCTAAAGCTCTTATTAGACAACCCAAGCCCCTTCTTTCTTAATAATAATATTTTTTAAAACACCCACGACATTATGTCTCACAAAATTTATTAACCAACTACTTTTTCATATTTAACTACTAAATCTCTGGCAGCCTTCGTCTCATCAGGCCTTGAAATGATAGTTGTTTTGGGGAATTCTTTAAAAACCTCAGCATTTTGTTCGGTTAATTTTACTGCGTCAATAATAGTATCGACAAATTTATCCAGAGTTTCTTTTGATTCTGTTTCGGTTGGCTCTATCATAAAGGCCTCTTTTACTATCAATGGAAAATATATCGTAGGCGGATGAAAGTCCATATCTATAAGATATTTTGCGAAATCCAATGCGCTTGCTCCAACTTTTGCCATTTCAGAAAGAGAGAATACGCACTCATGCATACAAGATCTATCATAGGGAAGCTTTAGATATTTTTTAAGCTTATTCATTACATAATTTGCGTTCAGTACTGCCATTTCAGCAGAATATTTTATTCCATCATGACCAAGGAGCTTAATATACAGATATGCCCTCAGCACCACAGCAAAATTTCCGAAAAATGACGAAACGTGACCAATAGACTTGTCTGAGCTAGATATTACTACCAAAGAGCCATTATCTCTTTTTACCCTTGGTATAGGGAGAAAGTCTTCAAGAAACTTCTTTACTCCCACAGGGCCAGCCCCAGGACCTCCGCCGCCATGAGGGGTACCAAAAGTTTTATGAACGTTCACGTGTATTACGTCAAACCCAAGGTCGCCAGGTCTTACCTTACCCATAATTGCATTAAGATTTGCACCGTCATAGTACATTAAAGCGCCTACCGAATGCGCCATGTCGGAAATCTGCTTTATATTTTTCTCAAATAGGCCCAGCGTATTCGGACACGTCATCATTACAGCTGCCACATCGGTATCAAGATGCTTTTTTAGCTCGTTTACGTCCATCTCGCCTTCGCTATTTGATGGTATGGTAACCACCTCATAGCCCACCATAGATGCGCTCGCAGGGTTCGTCCCATGTGAAGAATCAGGGACAATAACCTTGGTTCTCTTAGAATTTTTTGACTTATGATAGCTGGAAATAATCATAATGCCAGTTAATTCGCCATGAGCACCAGCCATTGGGTTTACAGTAGCGCAATCCATTCCAGTTATCTCGCACAGCATATCTTGAAAATCAGAAATTATCTCAAGGGCACCATTACACCTATCAATGCACTCTGGCAAAATAGACAAATAAGGATGCAGATTTGAAAATTCAGGCGTGCTTGAAGCCTTTTCCAATATTTTTGGATTGTATTTCATTGTGCAAGATCCCAATGGATAGAACTGCGTATCTACAGAAAAGTTTAATCTGGATAAATTAACAAAATGTCTTACCAAATCAAGTTCTGAAATCTCTGGCAGATCCACATCTGAGCGCGACAATTCAACTGGGAAATTTTTTAAGCTTACGTCTGATTCGGGCAGATTAAATGACTTTCTACCGCATTTCGATTCCTCAAATATTAATTTCATAGTATGGCCTCCAAAATAGAACATACATTATCTATCTTTTCCTTTGACATCTTTTCAGTTACGTTGATTAAAATATCATTTTCAGAGCCTCCGAAAATATAAAGAGGTATCCCAAAAGCAATATTCTTTGATAAAAGATCTGAAAAAATATCTTTTGCAGGCTTCTTAAATTCAACTACAAATTCGTTAAAAGTAGTGCCATTGTTTTTTATCTTCAAGCCAAGCTTAGACAGCTTTTCTTTCATATATTCACTCTTGCTGAAGTTTAGCAAAGACAATTCCTTAAGACCGCTTTTCCCAAGAGAGCACAGATAAACCAAAGCCCTCAAAGCACAAAGTCCTTCATTTGAGCATATGTTTGAAGTTGCACGATGTCTTTTTATGTGCTGCTCTCTTGCTTGTAATGTAAGGACGAAAGCCCTCTTATTGTTCCTATCTACTGTTTCGCCCACAATCCTACCAGGCATATTTCTAATATATGCCTTTTTCGTAACCAGAAAGCCAAAATATGGTCCGCCAAAGGAAAGTGGATTACCCAATGACTGCCCATCACCAGTAGCTATGTCTACCCCCATCTGACCAGGAGTTTTTACAATTCCTAAAGAAATTGGGTAAACAGAAGCTATCGCCAATACTCCCTTTTCGTGTGCAACGCTTATCAAATCAGTCCAGTCGTGCACACTACCATAAAAAGTTGGATTTTGAAAGACAAAACATGCTGCATCTGAATCAAGCAAAGACTTTATCTTTTCAAAATCAGGCTCAATCCCATTGGTCTCAACCTCGATTAGCTCGTAAGGCAAGAACTTTAAATATGTCTTAACTATATTTCTATATATAGGATTAACGCTTTTGTCCATAACTATTTTTTCTCTCTTGGTAATCCTAAGAGACATCAAAACAGCCTCGGCAAGAGCGCTACCGCCATCGTAAAGCGAAGCATTTGTTACATCTAGATCGGTCAGATTGCATATAGCAGTCTGATATTCAAACAATGCTTGCAAGGTTCCTTGAGAACACTCTGGCTGGTAGGGAGTATATGCGGTATAAAATTCAGATCTCGATGTGGTAAAATCAACTACGCTTGGAATTATGTGATCGTAGAGACCTCCCCCTATAAAATGATATGACAATAAATTATTTTTCTTGGCCAGATCTAAAATATTGTTATATCCCTCAAATTCAGAGATGCCCTTATTCAATTTCTTAAAATCTATATCTTCTACAGGCAGACCTTTAAATAGATCATCTGGATCGCTTATATTACAAGCAGAGCACATTTCCTTTATATCCTCTGGCGTATGCGGACAAAAATTCATTTTTAGTCCAACCCCTTAACGTAAGATTCGTAAGAGCTCTTGTCCATCAGGTTATCAAACTCGCTCACATTTGAAACTTCAACCTTTACTATCCAGCCTTCGCCTTCAGGACTCTTATTTATAATTTCTGGCGTGTTTTCCAAGGCTTCATTAATCTCTTTTATCTTGCCGCTCACTGGGGCATAAACATCGCTTGCAGCCTTTACAGATTCAATAGTACAAAATATGCTAAATTGCTTAATCTCAGAACCAACTTCAGGCATTTCTATATACGTTATATCTCCCAATTGATGCTGCGCATAATCTGTAATTCCAATTGTTCCCACATTTCCCTCGATCTCTAACCACTCATGATCCTTTGAATAATATCTTGACATAAATAATCCTCCTCAAATATTTTTTAGTTTTTTTATTTTCTAAGAGATCCATCTTTGTAAAAAGGTATCTTTTCCACTACAGCATTGATTTTTACCTTGTCTTGCGATAGCTCTAATGTAGAATTCTCACTGCTATATTTGGTCTTTACATAACCCATACCGATTCCTTTGCCCAATGACGGAGAAAAGCCACCGCTCGTAACGTATCCAATATCTACCCCGTCCGCAAAAATTCTATAACCGTGTCTGGGAGCCCTTCTTCCATCGCAAACAAAACCAACTCTAATTTTCTCTAATCCGTTTTCCACCTGTTTCATAAGCACATCCTTGCCAACAAAATCTTTGTCAAGGTGCACAAAATATGACAGATCAGCTTCCAAAGGCGTAGTTTCTTCATCAAGATCGCTGCCGTACAAAGGATAGCCCATTTCAAGCCTTAGCAAATCCCTTGCTCCAAGACCAGCAGGTTTTATCCTTTCATCTTTAAGCAATTCATTCCAAACCTCTACACAAATCTTTGATGGCATGTATATCTCAAAACCCAGCTCCCCCGTATAACCAGTTCTTGAAAGCATTACATCCTGACCCATGAGATTAGCATTGACGAAAGAGAAATATTTTAACTCGTCCACTGCGCTGCCAAAATATTTTCTTAATAGATCTCTCGAAAGAGGCCCCTGAACATCTATCTTTGAGGTAACTTCAGACTTGTCTTCGAATACAAAATCACCCTTTAAGACACTTTTTATAACGTTAAAATCGTTATCCTTCGTACCTGCATTCACTACCATCATAAGCTCATTTTCGCCCAATCTGTAGATAATGCAATCGTCTACCATTCCACCTTTTTCGTTCAATATGAGACCATATCTGCACTTTCCAACTTTTATAGTTCCGACTTTAAATGAAAAAGCTCTCTCAATGTTTGTCTTTTCCAGATCGCCAGTAAAGAAGAACTCTCCCATATGACAGGTGTCAAAAAGCGCTATACTTTTTCTGCACTGCATATGCTCTTCAATTATACTTTCATACTGAATAGGCATGTTCCAACCGCCAAATGGCGCCATTTTCGCCTTTAGCCTTATGTGTTCGGCCTCAAGCGGAGTTGATTTAAGATTTTCCATTACTTCACCTTCCTATTTGTTAAATTTTTTTATGTTATTACTGAAAATTCTTAATGCATTGCCCCTGTGGCTTATCTTTTCTTTTTCATCAAGTGATAGCTCGGCCATACTTTTTTTAAAGTCTAATGGAATAAATATTGGATCGTAACCAAACCCATTTTCGCCCTTAGGCTCAAAAGCAATGCGTCCCTCACAAACACCTTCTGCCTGATTCAAAATCTTGCCGTTATACAAAACAAAACAAGCCTTAAACCTTGCAGTCCTTTTTTCGAATGGCAAATCACCAAGAAGTTTCAAAATACCCATACATTTTTCTGCGTCTGTTACCTCGCCAAAGAACCTTGATGACAAAACCCCTGGCTTTTTGTCCAACGCGTCAACTTCAAGGCCAGAGTCATCTGCCAAAGCAGCGATACCTGTAGCTTCATAGAATGCCCTGGCTTTTATTAAAGCGTTTTCACAAAAAGTAGAGCCTGTTTCTTCAGGATCGATAAAGCAACCTACTTCCCCTGGCAGCACAAATTCAAAATAATATTTAGATAAAATGTTTACAATTTCTTTTATTTTGTTTTTATTGTTAGTAGCAAGCAATAACTTCATAGACTCATCCTGGTATCAAAAATAACCGTTACAGGCCCATCGTTTATAAGAGATACCTGCATGTGTTCCCCGAAAAATCCCTTTTTTACAACAACCTTTTCTTTTAAAACGCTAAACATATAATCAAATAGTTCATTAGCCCTATCTGGCTTTTCAGATCTCTCAAAGCTCGGTCTCAAGCCCTTTGATGTGTTAGCAAGCAATGTGAATTGAGGTATGATCAATACTTCGCCATTTATATCGACAAGAGATATGTCCATCGGCATCTTTTCAGATTGAAAAAGCCTTAATTTACATATTTTTTCACAAAATGAAGATATCTCTTCCTTGGAGTCATCCTTCTCGACGTTTACAAGTAAAACTAAGCCTCTATCTATGGATGAATATAAATTTTTCTCACTTACGCTGACGCTTGCGCTTTGTACCCTTTGGACAACAACCCTCAAAACTTATCACTTCCCCCTTATTATTTGAAAATATTTTAAAGGATTCCTTCTGCTAAGCATCCTTGTGAGCCAGAGAGGCAAGCTCCTCTATACCCTTCAGATCGTTTTCTATCAAGAACTTCTTAACGCCGCCGATAACCTCGTCCAATAAATCTGGATTGTTATAATAAGCAGAGCCAATCCCTACATAATTAGCTCCAGCCATAAACATCTCTATAGCAGATTCCGCAGAATACACTCCGCCTACTCCAATGATCGGCAACTTTGTAACCTTGCGCAAATCCCAAACGCATTTCAGAGATACTGGCAATAGCGCAGGACCTGAAAGCCCACCGTGAGAATTTCCAAGTGATGGCTTCCTCTTGTATATATCGAATCTCATTCCAGGCAATGTATTTATTGCACAAAAAATATTTACACCCTCAGCTTCCAGAGATATTCCCATTTCTTTGAAATCAGAAAGAGGGGACAACTTTGCTATTAGGCTTTTCCCCCAGGCCTTCCTAACCTTTTTGCAAACATCAATAGAATCTCTAACGCTTGAAGAGAAGGTTACCCCTCCACTTCGTAGATTTGGACAGGAAAGGTTTAATTCAAGTGCTATAAGATCGCTTTCAATCTCTGCAACTCTATTAGCTAAATATTCAAAATCGTCAACTGTTTCACCAGATATGCTAAATATTAGCGGACATTTTGAAAAAAATTTTTTTATTGCAGGGAAGAGTTTTAGATATTCGTCTATGCCCGGGTTCTGAAGCCCGATAGAATTTAGCATTCCAGCAGGCGTTTCTACTGTCCTTGGTGGGATATTCCCATCTCTTTTTTTTGTGGTAGCAGTTTTCATTGTAAAAGCGCCAAATTTTTTAATCTCATAATCAAAGCTCACATCATAGCCCAAACCAAATACGCCTGAGGGGGCTATAAAGGGATTTTCTAAAAATTTCTTGTCAAGCTTTATCCTTAAATTAGACATTGCGCACCATGTAAAAAGGCAAAAGAAATTCGCAATGACTATGAAACTTAATAATCCCATAAAAGTTACAAAATCTTTTAAGTATCAGCTCAATTATCTCCCTTGAAAAACCCTCAAATTATATTAAAAAAATAAATTTATACTTATGGTCGGGGCGAGAGGATTTGAACCTCCGACCTCCTACTCCCGAAGCAGGCGCGCTCCCACTGCGCTACGCCCCGAAAAAACTACTTCTTAGTTTTGTTTGACGCAGGACACTTTGCGCCTTCGATAGAAAGAGATCCCTTGTCGCCTGACGATACGGTGCCAGCGCTATTTTTAGAGTTTGTGGAGTCATTCACATAAAATCCAGATCCCTTGAAAACTATAGGCACAGGCACAAAAATCTTTTCGGAAGGACTGCCACACTCAGGGCACAAAACCTCCGATTCATCCTTAAAAGATCTTCGCAACTCAAATTTATTTCCACAGCTATTACATCTATAAACATAAGTTGGCATTTTCATCCCTCCTTAAATTAAAATATATACAATTTATTATAAACCAAAAATTATTATTTGTTAATACAAAAATTTATATTAATATATTATCAATCATTTTCGCATAAAATAGCTATAAATTTAATATAAGAACTATTTATTAAATACACAATTTTTTGTATTGGCAAATTATTTGCTATATAATGATAATAATTAACATTATATTTTATAAAGGAGGCAAAACATGAGATCAATAGTTAGCTCAGATACAAATAGACCTGACAGGCTGCCTCCAGGTCAGAGATGGGTTGAAAAACCGATTGTATATGACATAAAAAAGGTTCCAGAAGTAGATCTATCATCTTTTAGATTTAGGATATATGGTCTTGTAGAGAGCGAATTAATCATGAGCTTTAATGAGATAAAGAAGCTCGAACCTGTAGAGCTAACTGCCGATTTTCACTGCGTTACCACCTGGAGCGTAAAAAATATAGTATGGGAAGGAGTGCAGACAAAAGAGCTTATGAAGATGTGCAAGCCAAAAGAGAGCGCAAAATACGTTATAGTCCACTGCCGCGAAGGCTACACCACAAATCTTCCTTTAAGTTATCTTTTTGAAGAAGACTCTTTGCTTGCGTGGAAGATGAACTCTATGCCCATCCCAAAGTCAAATGGCTATCCATTGAGAATCGTAATTCCGAAGCTCTACGCCTGGAAAAGTGCTAAATACATAGAATCGATAGAATTAGTCGAACAAGATATGCCGGGATTTTGGGAAGATAGAGGGTATCATATGAGAGGCGATCCATGGCTCGAAGAAAGATACGAATAGTTATTTAAAAAGGCTCACAACCACCTGGACAATTCCCAATAGCGCTCCTATAGGCACTCCCAAGAGCTCTATTATCCTAAACTCCTTGTCCATTATGCCAAAAACAAGGTTTTCCATCTCTTCCACCGAAAAGTTTTCTATTTTCTCTTTTACTATCAATTTTACGTCCACATGACCTATCAAAAGAGATATCCAGTCTTTTATATATGCATACAATCCATCAACAATTTCACTTAAGATCAGGTCTATATCCAGGTTCATATTCTCAAAAAATTTGACGATATTTCCTATTTTCCTTGAAAGCAGGTACTCAACAATTACGCTAACTTTTCTTTTAACCTTGTCAGAACCCAGGAATGTATAAAGCCATGACTTAAAGCTCTCTCTCTTCAGAAGATATAACTCTTTAAAATATATTTTTTCTTTGTTCTCATCGATACAGCCGAACAGAGTAAGCAAAACTTTTTCAAATGCATCGTAACCAAAATAATCCAATATTTTCTTGTCATACACCCTGACCCTTGAATCATCAATATTTGGCTCAAAAAAAGTAAATACCTTATCATAAGAGTTAAAAAAACTCTCAGCGGTTACAATTTCACTTAATTTTTTGCTCATTAGTTCATTTATGCTATATTCTATGCTCTCAACAAACTTTTCGTTTGAAATTATCTCTTCTCTTAAACCCGTAATAAATTTTTTAATCTTTTCAGAAATATAATTTGGTGCAAAAATGTTTGTATAAAAAAGTAAAGCCTCCTCGACAATGCCCTTTTTAGAAGACTTAATCTCTTCCTCAATAAAAGAAGCTATTTTATCTACAAACTCATCATCGCTTAGCTTTGTAGCCAGCCAGTTAAGCACAAAATTTACTATTAGCTTCGAATTGGGCACTATCTGGTTAACGCTCTTATCTGATAGGTTTGAATACAGAACTTCCTTAAAATCATACTGCAGATATTTTTTAATTTTATCGAAAACTACGTCAAGATTGTCTTCCCCAAATACATCAACTATCGTCTTTTCAGCCAAGAAGTTATCAAACTTATCCTTTATAGTCTCTCGAGAATTTATTATTTCAACTCTTAATTTTTCCAAATCAATAAGTTTGCCCAGAGGATTGGATAGCACCTTTAAGAGAATAGAGTCTACAAGACGCACTATCAAATTCAAATTTTCCTCATACAATCTTACAAACATAGATCTGAACTCTGAAGATTTATCTTTAAAACAGTCCTTCGCAGATCCAAAATCATTGTTCAACAAAGAGTATAGAAAATCTACTAGCGATCTCTTTATCCTGTCAGACTTGCTTTCAAGCATAATTAATATAGAATCGTGATTAATAAGCTCTTTTTCTACAATATTCGACAGCCTTTCGCTTATTTCAAATTTCGACTTTGGGATTATACCCTGATAGCCAAATTTTTTCTTCTTTGGGTTAAATATCATCCACACAGCCACAACGTTCGTAACGTATCCCACAAGGGCGCCAAGAAAGATTGGCATAATCGATAAAAAAAATTCGATCTTAAAAAGATTCCCAAAAATAAACAAAAGAATATATGGTATTAATAAAGAATAAAATACTCTGTCAAATTTCAAATTATCACCCCAATAAAATTGATTTAAAGTAATTTTAAATATAACATATATGATATAAATATTTAAATTTTAAGGAGAATAAAGTGATAGCAAAACAATTTGAGAGAAATGTAATGTCTCTGGGAAAAGAAAACCAGATAAAGCTCTTTAACTCTACCGTGTCTATTGTAGGAATGGGTGGCCTTGGGGGCTTTGTACTTGAGCACCTTGTCAGATTAGGAGTAGGCCATATAAAAATTGTAGACAAGGACGTCTTTGATGAATCAAACCTAAATAGACAAATACTCTCAGATGTCAATTCTCTTGGCAAACCAAAGGTAGAGATAGCTAAAATCAGAGCAAAAAGCATCAACAAAGAAGTAATAATAGATTCATTTGAGGCTGGATTCAACGAAGAGAGCGCAGGTGAAATATTAAGAGGATCAAGTGTGGTAGTAGATGCACTCGATAACAACAATTCCAGGTCGCTGTTGTTCAGAATTGCCAAAAGCCTTGGCATACCCGTAGTCCATGCAGCAGTCTCAATGACTTCTGGAGAGATAAGGGTTTTCTTCCCAGAAGACGAAATAATTGATTTCAAAAAAAATAGAGGCACAGAAGAATATAGGGGCATAATTTCGCCTACTGTCGCAGTAGCTGCTTCAATTCAAGCTATGGAAGTGGTAAAAATATTGATAAACAAGGGCAACGTGCTAAAAGTTGGAATGTATTTTGATTTGATGGATAATTTTTATTCTGTAATTTAGTGAAAATATAAAATTTTATGTATAGCAAAATTCAATCAATTTAGCACGCCTTTAAACCCTAAAATTTAATCTTTTGTAATTGTGATATACTAAGTTAAAATAAATCAAAAGGGGTGGTATACTTTGAAGTTTTTGAGTTTTTTGTTAGCTTTTTTGTTTCTTGTGTCAGTTCAATCAAGCGCTTATGCTGTAGACGAGCTCTCTAGTCTTTCTGAAAACAACAACACCTTTGCTTTTAATATGTTTAGAGAATTAAATTCTGATAAAAATATAGTCTTCTCGCCTTTTAGCATATATACAGCTCTTTCTATAACATCTTTATGGGCAGGTGGCACCACAAAAGATGAGTTTGACAAAGTTCTAAATAACAATTTACCTCTTGAGCAGTTTCATCAGTCTTACAAAGATATAATAGATAGCGCCTCAATTGGCTCAAATAAGTTTAACATTGCAAATGCCCTATGGCTTGACAATGGTTTTCAACCAGAAGAAGATTTTTTGAACAATGCCACTAACTTATTTGACACCCACGTTGAAAACTTAGATTTTCAAAACAATCCAAAAGATAGCTCAGACACCATAAACTCATGGATAGAACAAAACACGAACAACCTTATAAAAAATTTGATAAGTCCGAGCAGTATAAGCATCAATACTCGTATTATTATAACCAACGCAATTTACTTTAAGGGCAATTGGGAAAGATCGTTTGATCCCAAAGAAGATTCAGACCTAAACTTTTATGTTACTCCAGATAAGCCAGTTAAGACGACTTTTATGCAGCAAGATGGAGCATTTTTTTATTACGAAAATCAATCAGAAAAGTTGTTGCAGTTAAACTATAAAGGAGATAGCCTTTCCTTAGTAATAATTTTGCCAGAAGGAAACATAGACAATTTCATAAAAAATTTAAGCGACGAAGAATTTAGGTCGATATTGAGGAATATGAAACCTGAGGAATTAAACATAAAGATTCCAAAATTTAAATTTAGTTACACATCAGACTTAGCCAAACAATTAAGCGATTTAGGAATGAGGTCAGCTTTTACTACAGATGCTGATTTCTCTGGCATAAGTAAATCTCAGAGTCTCTACATTTCCGACGTTATCCATCAAGCATATATAGATGTAAACGAAACTGGTACAGAGGCCGCTGCAGCTACATCCATAAGCTTTACTACGACAGCTTTCAACCCTGTTCCAGTAAAAAATTTCATAGTCGATCATCCTTTTATCTTCGCAATAATGGATAACAAAACAAAAACAGTTTTATTCTTAGGAAAAATTTTAAATCCACAATAAAGGAGGTTTTTTGATGAAGCTATTTAGGTTTTTTTCAATTTTTAGTATTATCTTATTTTTTACTTTTTTTACATCCTTTGAGAGTGTGTCTCATGCCAGCACTGCATGCCCGCAAAATGACGTCAATTGCGTACTAAGCTCTCTTGGCAGTTCAGATTACGTAAAGTTTACAAAATCTGAAACAGAATATGGCTTAACCATAGAAGAAAGCGAGTTAAACGTTGAAACCTACAACGAAAATGAAACCATTAAGCCATGGTTCTTAGATCACCAGATTCCCGAAAACGCAAAGTATTATGTAAAGGGCACGTTAACCCTATTTAGAGGCTTTAAAGAAAATCCTGAAAACTCCATTTTCAAAACGCTATTGGAGCAATATCCAGATCTAAGGAGCAAGGACCTTTCGTCACTAGTAGGCGACAGTTTCGAATGCATATTTAACACTAAGGACGAGCTAAAGGATTTTCTTACAAATGGTCTCAGCGACAAATACGTCAGCGATGGCAAGCTAATTACAGATCTTGAAAAGATAGAAAATATAAAATCTGATAGCTGGAGACCTATCGATCACACGGTTGTCAAAAAGCCTGCAATATATCTCTACCCTACTGCTGATAGCACGGTTACCGTGTCGATAGACCCAAACGGCAAGATTACAAAGACCATTCCCGACTACAATGGAAAATGGACTGTAAACGTTACAAAGAATGGCAAGATAGATAAACAATATGACTATCTTTTTTACGAAGCGGATTTAAACGAAAGCTTCACGCCAACTGAGGGTTGGATTGTAGGCTACAACGATCTTAGCTTGTTTTTCGACAAATTTCTGCCAGTCTTAGGTTTGAACAAGAAAGAGACTGCTCAATTTAAAGAATATTGGCTGAAGAACTTAAAAAGAGCTAACTATTATCTGATAAGTCCGTTGTCAAAAGAATTTATTGAGAACAATCTTAAATTAGAGGTCACTCCTACTCCAGATACTGTAATAAGAGTAATCTTATACTTCAGTCCTCTTGACAATCCCATCAAAATACCAACGCCTGTTTTAGTGAAGCCAACAAGGAATGGTTTTACAGTTGTAGAATGGGGAGGCATTCTGGGAGACAAAGTAAAATAAAAGTTTAAAATGTATTTATATGGGCGCAATTTCTTGCGCCCATATTTTTTTAGAAGCTTACATCCATCTGAATGTAATATCTTTGATCGGTATCGAGCTGCATTGGGTTAAAAGTATAATATACTTGGTTTGCTACATCTGTAGCATAAGGCTTCTTGCCCTTCCAATATTCATAGTTAAACTTCAAAGTAGTGTTCTTTGCTATAGGCAATATATACCATACCTGATAGAAATCCTTCCATGAGGTATCAGAGCTAGAGTAGAAAAATGCTACAGGGTTATACCATTTGTTGTTTCCGAAATAAAAATCTCCCCATAGATAACCTACAGGAAGCTTATATAGCGCTCCGATTCTCCAAGCACCGCCATTTACAGAATTCATTCCAGAATAAGTATAATTTTTTGAAGAGCCAGTAATTCCAGCAGGCATATCTACGCATGTGCCCTCATAACCAGCCCAGAAATTAACTCCATAAAAGTTGAAATCAGATTGAATTGTCCACCAGTTATACTTTCCATATTGAGGATTGGAAGCAGCTGTAGTAGGAGTTGAAATATTATAATTAGAAAAATAGGTAAAATTAGGCATTGTGCCATAATCAGCCTCTAAGCCAAAGGCATTAAAAATCTTTGACTTAAAGCTCGCAATATAAGCATCTCTGTCCTTTAAACCGTATGTTTCATTGCTTGCAGTAATCAAGCCATCATCAAAAAACTTCACCCAGGCAAGTGAAAGATTCGACTGTGGTAAGAAGTTATTTAGGTCAAACCTTACGATTGCCCCTTCAGTCTCTGAATCAAGAAAGAATTTATTGAAGTATTGGCCGTCAACCATAGTAGGCAGTCGTCCAAGCAAAAAGGTTACTGGATATGGATTTAGATTCCAGGTTATAAATGACCTTTCTACGAATAGCCTATTGTCATTATCATTGTATCCAGAAGTAATAGCTCCAGTATTTGGATTTCCAAAGGGGCTTGATAGATCACCTGTCCCGTTTTTGCCTGCGTTCTTTTCCATTGAAAGCCTGCCAGTATAAGATATGTTGTCTGCAACTGGCGCATTAACGTTTAATCTTATATAGTAGCGCATAAATGTATCTGTCTTATCTAAGGGCTTTGTAGTTTGTGCGCCACTTGGATATAGACCGTTTACAACAGGCATTACATAAGATCCGTTAATTGTAGTGCCAGGTAGATTTTGAGTCGTATACCCTAAAGAAGCAACCTTGTATGGCTCATCAAGTGCATAGAAAGTTTGCTTTCGATAGGCAAGCCTAAACCTTGCATCCCCCGTAAAGTTCACCGTGTCCAGAGCTGCTTTTTTCTCAAGTGCTGCAACTCTAACGTTAAGAGAAGCTAGTTCTGACTTAAATTCATCAGCTAACTTCATAAGTGTTGCGATGTCGTTAGCGTTTAACTGGATCTTTTGATCTTGAGCATTCTGGCCTTTTTCATACATATCGAGCATTCTTGCAACTACCATTGCCATCTCATAACGAGTGGCAAGTCTGTCACCTCTAAAAGTGCCATCTCCATAGCCTATAACCAGTCCTTTTGCCGCTAAGTCTTGCACTGCCTTGTATGCCCAAGAATTAGCCGGTACATCCGAGAATGGTCCTGCAAATGCAGATGAAGTTAACAAAAAAAAGAATAATAGAGCAAAAAACAATGAAAATTTTCTCAACTCATCTCCTCCTTACGTAAAAAATTAAAAAACTATCTTCCTAAAATAAAAACATCCCACCTCCTTTTGTAGATAAGGTACTTACAAAAAGAAAATCCCCCCACTGCCCCTTTTTATTTTTAAAATAAAAATTTGAATTACATTAAATTATAATTAAAATAAGATTAGTGTCAATATAC